>JAYTZD010000593.1:0-2499 GCA_043742065.1 Oscillatoriales bacterium | reverse complement strand
TTACGGTAGTGCGATCGCGATTTTGCGGCCAACTCCTCCATAATCTGATTCCAAGGGTCGATGCCATCGAAACCTGTGTGCAGTAAGCTAGCTTGAATCACCGCCGCTGCCACAGTTTCCAAATTGTAAAGTGCTAACTCTGGCAAAGAATACTTAGAAGCCAAAACCTCGCCTTGTTCGGTAATCTTAATTCGTCCGCTAATACTCTTTCCGGGCTGAGCCAAAATTGCTTTGTAAGCTGGCCCGCCACCGCGCCCTACTGAACCGCCTCGGCCGTGAAAAATTCGCAATTCCACACCGTGGTTTTCAGCAACTATTTGCAGTGCTTTTTGAGCTTTCTGAATTTCCCAATTGCTGCTGAGAAAACCAGAATCTTTATTGCTGTCTGAGTAGCCTAGCATCACTTCTTGTAAAGAAACAGGATGGCGATTTTTGGACAGTTGCTGATCCTTGGCAGAAGCGTAACCTCCTGCTAGTAAAGCGCGATAAAGTGGTAGTTCAAATACCTGCTGCATCACAGCCGGCGCTTTTTTCAAATCTTCCACTGTTTCAAATAGAGGAACTACTTGAACGCTGCTAATTCCTGTGGCTGGATCGTACAGTCCGGCTTCTTTTGCGAGGAGTAACACCGCCAGCATATCGCTGACATCGTGACTCATGCTGATGACGTAGGTTTCGCAAATCTCTGGGCCAAATTCCTGGTGCATTTGCCGCAGGATTCGGAAGGTATTAATTGTCTCGCAAGTTTTGGGAGAAAATGGTAATTCTGCTGGAATTAAAGGGCGGCGAGTTTGCAGTTCAGTTGCTAGC
The DNA here is from genome assembly GCA_043742065.1 of Oscillatoriales bacterium. Taxonomy (GTDB): domain Bacteria; phylum Cyanobacteriota; class Cyanobacteriia; order Cyanobacteriales; family Microcoleaceae; genus Microcoleus. Next base: position 1,689 of record JAYTZD010000593.1, on the reverse strand, counting down.
CAAATGACTCGCTCTGATTCGGTCATTTGATTGTAAGGCGTTGGCAAAATTTGCAGATATTCAGCAATTTCGTTCAAAGCATCAGAGTGGACTGTTGACTCTTGGCGGATGTCTAAATAAGCTAGGTTAAATCCGTAAATTTCTACTTGACAAAGTAGATTTTCTAAGTCTCGACAACTCAAACCTGTTTCGACTAAATTGTGTTCGATTAGTTGCAACTCTGTCAAGAATTCAGTTCCCGATCGATAAAGACCGGTCATTCCGGGATGTTCTGATAAAGCTTCACGTTCTCGCTGCAATTCGTCTCCTTTGTAGAGTCGCCAATTACGATCGCGTGTATTTTCCAGTCGCTGAAGCACGTAAGCCAGTTTCAGCCGATAGGGTTCTTGGCGGTAACGAATCGCCCACTGTTCGTAAACTTCGGGGAATTCTGATTTGTCGCGATCGAGCGATTCGAGCAATTCTGGCAGTACATCACTCCAATGTAGCGACAAACTCAACAACTCATTGAGGCGCTTGACGGCGTTGATGTACTTACATAGCACTAAATGGCGCTGATAGCAAGCGGTTTGCCAAGTAACTTTTGGAGTCACGGAAGGATTGCCGTCTCGATCGGAACCTACCCAAGAACCGAACTTGCAAAAGTTGTAACTGGGCGGTTTCAGGTAAGGAAAAGAAGCGTGTAGCGCTTGCTTGAGTCGGTGGTAGAGTTCTGGAATCGCATCAAACAGCACTTCATCGAAGTAGTGCAGAGTGTACTCAACTTCGTCAAGTACCGTTGGTTTGAACTGGTGTAGTTCGTCTGTTCGCCACCAGAGGCGAATCTCTTCCATCAGTTGCTCTTGGAGAGCCGCAGCTTCCCAGCAAGACACCGAGTAGGGGCTTTGGGAGTCTGTGTCCAAGACCGGAAATTTCTCATCAACTTGGTCTAGTTGTTGGAGAATCTTCGCCATCCGTCGCTGCTTGGTGCGGATGGTGTTGCGGACAATTTCGGTGGGGTGGGCTGTAAATACTAAGCGGATGTCTAACTGATCGATCAAGCGCTGGATTTGCTGGCTAGGGACGTTCAAACGCAGTAGCATGGGGAACAGTTGGTGAAAAGTTCCTGCGTCTTTGCCCATGATGTCGTTTTCTGTGCCATCCGAAGCCGTTTGGGAAGGTGCTGGGCCTTCTCTGTGTCGCGGGCGATCGGGCGCATCGATCGCGTTTCCCGGCAACTTAGGAAACATCCGCCCTCCTGCGCTGTTGCTACCAGAGTAAGCTAGCTGCTGGTCTCGCTGTTCGTAGTGCTGTTCAACTATGTTGATTAACTGGAAATATAGTGCAAAAGCCCGTGACGCGCGGATTGCGGCGTTGAGGTCGAGCTTTTCAATGAGCTGCAAAACGTTGGATTCTCGAAAGTGAGTGGCTTGTCCCTCTGCGGAATTGACCGATCGCATTTGCCCAAGCAAGTCTACCAATTCCTGCCCGCACTCTTGTCGCAGCACCGATTCCCACAAGTCCTCGACTATTTTGAGGCGATTGCGTAGAAACAAATCTGATTTTGAGTGAGCAGGAGAATGGGAAATAGATGTGGGATTAATAGCCTGTTCTGGAGATTGGAGGACTGAAGTCATCGGGCCTGTTCCTCAATAGCTGCGGGTGTCTAGAAAATTGTATGGTTTAGTCTTACCGAAAACACTTTTTTTT
>JAYTZD010000592.1:0-9930 GCA_043742065.1 Oscillatoriales bacterium | reverse complement strand
GTCCCTACAGTATTATTTTGGGTAGGGACACGGCACTGCCGTCTCCTCTTATCATTCTGGGTTAATCGGACTCTCGGTAGGACTTGGAGTCGGACTTGCGGTGGGACTTGGAGTCGGACTTGGGGTGGGAGAGGGTTTTGGCTTTTTGTCTGGTTTTGGTTCTTCTGTTTTTTTCCACTCGGACAAAGGTCTTTGAGTAGCATTTTTAAAGTCGAAAGGCACCAAAATCACCGGAAAAGTCTGAGATGGCGATTCGGTGGGGTTGGCTTGGGCGTACAGGAAGCGGCCGCTAAAGTCTGTTTTGCCTAAAACTAGGCGGTGAGTTTCCTGGTTATCTAGTTTTACTGTAACTGTAGCTTGGGGTTTGTCGAGACCGAATTCTGCTAGTTGACTGGGAGTGATGTTAATTGTACGATCGCTCTTTCCTGTCCCTAATCTATCTAACAAAAAATCTACTGATGCCTGACTTGCGTGTGCTTGCGCCGGCACTTTCATTTCCCAACTAGACTTCCCTCCTTTCACTGCATAAACTCGCTCGAATGTAAAGATGTTTTCCGGAGTTTTGACTGTAAAGAATTGTATGCGATCGGGCTTAAAAGCAAAAATTCTCTGTTTTTCATCCTTCGCCGCCTCTTCCTGTGGGGCGACTTGCGTCTCGAACAGCGAAACCAACCCAGCTAAACTCAGTGCGGCGGCTATCAGTATTAATGTATTTTTCTGCAATTTCATAATAACTGGGAATTAGGCATCGGGAGTTGGGCATCGGGCATTGGGAATTGGGAATTGGGAATTGGGAATTGGGAATTGGGAATTCGGGAGTCTGTCATTAACAGTCAACAGTCAACAGTGAACCGTCAACCGTCAACAGTGAACAGTCAACAGTCAACAGTCAACCAACTTATCTTCTCTTCCACCAAATAGCTGTACCAATTCCCAGTCCGAGTAAAGGCCAAATTAGCCAACCTAAAACTAGGAATCTTTGTTGAACAACACTCATATTAATCCGACGGTTAGTAGCTTTTTTCGGACTGATAGAAGAGCTTTGTTGGTCTGGCTTACTCAACCAACTAACTGAGTTCAGAAACACGTCACTATTAAGTTGTTGGTCATACCAACCATTAGTTATAAATTGAGATGTACCAATCACCACCATTCGTGAAGTTTTCCTAGGAATTGAAGGCGCTGGAGGAGTTGAGGTTGGACTGGGAGATGCTGTGGGAGAAGTTTCTGGTGTTGGTGTGGGAGATGCTGTGGGAGATGCTGTGGGAGATGTTGTGGGAGATGCTGTAGGTGTGGGCGAAGTTTCTGGTAATAGTGGAGGTGTAGCTTCTTGGGAGACAATTACCGAATAACTAATGGGGGAAGCAGTCGGAGATTCTGTTGGTGAAATTGTTGGTGATGGCGAAATTGTTGGTGATGGCGAAGTTGTTGGTGATGGCGAAGTTGTGGGGGATGGTGAAATTGTGGGGGATGGTGAAATTGTCGGGGATGGTAAAATTGTCGGAGATGGTGAAGTTGTCGGGGATGGTGAAGTTGTCGGGGATGGTGAAATTTTTGGAGATGGTGAAGTTGTCGGGGATGGTGAAATTGTCGGGGATGGTGAAATTGTCGGGGATGAGGAAGTTGTCGGGGATGAGGAAGTTGTCGGGGATGGCGAAATTGTTGGGGATGAGGAAGTTGTCGGAGATGGCAAGGAGTTTGATGGAATACTCTCACTACCCGATCGCACTAAAGCCACACCTAATAATAGCGGGCCTTGTCGATCAGTCTTCGGATCGAACTGCAATTTCTTCGTTGTCAAATCACTTTCCGCCCAACTGTTCTCACTCGTCAAAATCAGCGATTTCCCCTCAACTCCTTCTACCTTCGTGATTTCCAAAGGACGAGCGAAGGGATAAAATGAAATACGATTACCGAAATTCTGAGTAATTGGATGTTGACCGTAACTCTGGACTGTCGGAACTGCGGGGCCGAGACCGAACTTTTGACCAGTTTCCGAAGGATCAATCGCCAAACGACTGTCTATTTTGACGCCCCATTCTTGCAGGAATTTGTCCAATCCCGTATTAGTTGCTGGGTCTACCATTAAAAATACACTGCCGCCGCGATCGAGGTAAGCTTTAATTGATTTAATTTCTGGATCTGAGAAGGGTTTATTCTGTCCAGCAATAATTAAAGCATCGGCATTTTCCGGCACTTCTTTGCGATCGGCTAAATTTAGCGTTTTTGTGATATAATACTTATCTTCTAGAGCTTTTTTAGCTTGCTGGATTCCGCCTTGACCTTCCTTTAGCGGGCGTTCTCCCTTTCCTTGAATAAAGTAAACAGTCGGATTGCGCGTACTCAGAATTTCTTCTAAGCCATTGGTAAGTTTTATTTCAGAAAGTCCTTGATTTGGATCACTACTAAAAGCAGTACCAGTTTTTTGCAGAACCTGTTTTCTCTTACCGGATTGTAGGTAAATTTCTCCGATGCTAGTAATGCTAAATTCCTGAGCTTTTCCTGGTTGGGCTAGCGGGTCAACAAACTCAAATTGAAACTTTTCACCTCCCTCACGTTTGTATCTTTCCAGCAATTCTTTAATTTGAGGATTTTGGGTAGGATCAAATATCCAAACTTTGACTGGCTGTTGCAAGTTTCGCAATATTTGTTGAGTTTGCGGGGCGAGGGTAAATTGCTGGCTTTCGGTTAAGTCGATGCGGGTGGGATACCGAAAGGCTAGAAAGTTAATTACTCCCAGAATTACGAAGACAGCCAGAGTAGAAATCAGAGCATTTGTGCTGGCTTGAGTAGAACGCCGTCCCCAAAAACCTTGTTCGTAGGTTAAATATAGCACCCAAAGTGCGATCGTCACTATTCCGACAATAACTAGACCAACTGTCAGAGGTTCCCATGCTGCGGAGACAAGTCTTGCTGTTACTCCCGCTGCTATCAGGAGGGGGGCTAGCCAAAAAATGTATTTCCAATTGCTGTTTCTAATTTTCATAAAATTGAGATTGAAGAATGTTAGATGTTACTTTAGATTCCCGAATAAGTCTGCAACCATGCTGTTAAATCTGAGATATTTTTGAAGTCAAGCACAGCATCTCCCAAGTTTTCTAATTCCTGTATAGATAATTCACGAATCTGATTTTCGGTTTCTGGTTCAATTTTGCCTAAACGCTTGACCATTTGACGCAAAATCAACGAGATTTGAGCTGTTTTTGTTGCCTGTTCTCTTGCCACATCTATTGCACTGTGCTGGTTTTGAATCCACATCTCCTGCTTTTTCAATTCCTTAATTTCTGACTGAGTGAAGTTGTCCTCATTAGTCAATTCAAAAGCTTTTTTGATTTCGGGAATTGCGCTGAGTGTTTCTGGTAATATGTTGAGATTGATGCTGTTTTTTAGAAAGTAAATCCATTGGTCGGCGGTTGTTTCTAATTCTGCTAATTCTTTGGTGAATTTTGGGAGTTCGACAAATACTAATTCTAGTTCAGTATCTGGACCATCAGATTTATGATCTTTTTCTTTGAACACAAATCGCGAAATGACTTCTGGCTGATTTGCAAACATTTCAAAGTCAGCAATTTTCAAAGAAATTACTGTTTTTAATCTTTCGTAGCGTTCTTCTCCTGTCAATTCCAGGCTGTAGGTTGTGGCACCATTATACAAAACTCTTTTCCCGAAGGATGACACGTTAATTAGTTGAAGTTCAATCAGGGCTATTTTGTCGCCGTTAATTTTAGCTTTGATATCTAGGTAGGTATCTTTGACTCCGACGGTTTCGACTTCTGTCTGGGGGTGGATGATATCTAAGTCTTCGATGACGGGTTGTGCTTCATAGATAATCGCGTTTAGAAAATTAATCAGAATGTCTTTGTTTTCGGTGGTACCGAATATTTTCTTGAACGCCAAGTCGATTTTGGGATTGATGAATTTCATGGCTTGATGTACTTTGTAGAATAATTGACCCTGCAAATCTAGTCAGTAGTCAGTAGTCATTAGTCATTAGTTATTTGCTACCTATGCGCTATGCCCTATGCCCTATGCCCCATGCCCCATGCCCATTTTTTCAAGAACGCTGATAGCGCAAGGCATCGATAGATTGAGCGGTGAGAAATACTCCTAAAACAATGTAACTTGCAAACATAATTAAACTGCTGGTATCGAAAACTCCCTTGACAAGATTAGTGTAATTTGTTAGGAGCGATAGTTGTGCTAATGCTGATCCGAAGGGCCCACCGATACCGACGGCGGCTGCATCGATCACCCACAGAAATAATACTAGAGCGAAGGTAAGAATGGCTGATAAAATTGTGCTGTCTGTAAGGGAGGAAATAAACATTCCTAGGGACAATACTGCGGCTGCTAGCAGGATTAAGCCACCGTGTCCTAGCAAGAGAACGGCGGGGGGTACGGGAGGGCTTGAGGAACTAAGGGCGATCGCCTCGCAAGCAAGCAATGGCAGTAACATGGTGGTATAAAATGTTAAAACGCCGAGGAGTTTGCCCGTAGCAACTGCCCAGTTAGTTAAGGGCGATGTGGCCAATAGTTCTAATGTGCCTCGCTTGCGTTCTTCTGCATAAAGTCCCATTGAGAGTGCGGGTAATATGAACAATGAGAAGGAACCCATAATCCGTAGAAATAGTTGCAGGAATTCGTAAGCAACGTCGATTGGTGGTTCGGTAATTCCCATTTGATCTCGTTGGGCAATTTGGGGAATGAGTCCGTCGGGGAAAATGAGAATGGCGATTAAAAAGTAGCCGGTGATCAGCCAAAAAACTGCTGCGATTGCATAAGCTAAGGGTGATAAAAAATAGCTTTGGAGTTCTTTGCGGTAAATCGCGATTATATTACTAATCATTACTAACATTGGGAATGGGGAATTGGGGAATTGGGAATTGGGAATTGGGAATTGGGAATGGGGAATGGGGAATGGGGAATTGGGGAATGGGGAATGGGGAATGGGGAATGGGAAATTGAGAATTGGGCATCGATACACTGGTTCATTCTGCGTCGTTAGCAGGAGGTTTTTCGCTGTCGTCTCTAGCTTGTTGGTTTCTTTCTATTGGTCGTTTTTTGGTGACAGGTGGTTCTTCGGGGGAAGCATCGCCAATCGATTGTTGCCTTTTTTTAGTTTGGCGATTTCTGACAACAGTTTCTGGTTGAGAATATTCAAGGGATTGTTCTGTTTCTACAACCGATTCTGGCTGAGAATAGTCAATCAACTCTTGTTTTTCTACAATTTCTAGAAAATCTGCTACTGGTTGCAATTCTGGTTCAATATCACCGATGGACTTTAGTCTTTCGACAGTCGGTGCTGATTCCGGTTGAGAAGGTTCGATTATCGAGTCTTCTATTTCTGCAATCGGTTGTGATTCCGGTTGAGAATGTTGGATGATCGAGTCTTCTATTTCGACAACTGATTCTGGTTCCGGTTGAGAAGGTTCGATAACCGATTCTTCTATTTCTGCAACTGGTTCTGATTCAGATTGAGGATGTTCGATAATTGAATCTTCTATTTCTGCAACTGGTTCAGGTTCAGGTTGAGAATGTTCGATAATCGACTCTTCTATTTCTGCAACTGATTCAGATTCAGGTTCAGGTTGAGGATGTTCGATAATTGAATCTTCTATTTCTACAACTGATTCAGGTTCAGATGGAGAAGGTTCGATAATCGAGTCTTCTATTTCTGCAACTGGTTCAGGTTCCGGTTGAGAATCATACAACGACTCTACTCTTTCTGCGACTGGTTCAGATACAGATTCAGAAAGTTCGATCGCATTTTCCGTCTCAACAATCGTTTCAGATACTGGTTCAGAATCACTGATTATTGCTGGTATTTCTGCAACTTCCAGGTTTTCGCCCACTTCAGGTTCCGTTTCAATCAAAACATCACCCTGCTTCTTTTCAGCAGTTGTCAGCTTCAAAAACACATCTTCCAAAGTAGCCCGATTGCGACGCATTTCGCACAGCCCGAACCCAGAGGCGATGATGGCTGCGGCAATTTCTCGTCCCGATTCTAGATCCGGTTCGCACAAGGCCCGTAGGCGATAACGACCGGCTAAAGACTCTTGATTTGCGATCAATTCGATCGATCGCACTCCCGGCAAATTTTCCACCGCAGGTAGCAGTAAACTGTTAACCAACTCCTCCTCGCCTTCAACTTCCAATTCATAACCCGAACCAGCCGCCAACTCTCCCGTCAAATTTTGCGGACTACCGGCGGCGACGATTTGACCACGATTAATAATCGTGACGCGGTTACAAGTCATGCTGACTTCCGGCAAAATGTGAGTCGAAAGGATGATTGTGTGCTGTCCCCCAAGGCTTTTGATTAAATTGCGGACTTCGATGATTTGTCTGGGATCAAGGCCTACAGTTGGTTCATCCAGGATAATCACTGGCGGGTCATGGACGATCGCCTGAGCGATGCCTACTCGTTGCTTAAAGCCCTTAGAAAGTTTGCGGATTAAAACTTTCCGTTTTTCGACCAAGCCACAGCGATCGATGGCTGAGGTGACTCTGCGTGCGCGATCGCCTGCCGGTACTTGCTTAATCCTGGCCACAAAAAATAGAAATCCTTCCACGGTCATTTCAGGATACAGCGGCGGGTTTTCGGGCAAATAGCCGATACGCTGTCTGACAGCCATCGAATTTTCGTGAATGTCGAGGCCAGCAATACGGGCGGTGCCACTGGATGCTGGCAAATATCCCGACAAAATGCGCATGGTTGTGGTTTTGCCGGCACCGTTGGGCCCCAGAAACCCCAGAATTTCTCCTGTTTCGACCGAAAAAGAGACATCCGCGATCGCATGGGTGGAACCGTAAGTTTTGCTTAAGTGTTCTACTTCAATCATTTGTCACGATTTTATATTTTAGATTTTAAAGGCGACTCCACAGATGAATCTGGGGGATTGTGACTCGATTCTGGCGATCGGGCGATACCAGAATTTTGGATGGAATCATCTACGCCAAAAGTTTAGTCCAGCAAGAATCAAATCTATCACAACTCAGGATCTGACTAACCTTTGTTCAAATATCTTTCAATCAGGACGATCGCCACAATATCATCCACCGGCCTCGGTGGCGTCCGCATCCCCAACGGAATCAACCGATTGAGTCCCGTCGGAGGGTAGATTTGCCAGTAACGTTCCTTTGCTTCTAAACTGCTGAACCTCTCATCAACCTGAATAATTTTGATCAAAGGTGACAAACTCTGAGTAAGTTTTTGTTTCCAACTCTTAGAAGTAGTTTGATCTCCCATCACCAATAACTCAATCGGAAACTGTTGACATAGAGATTGAATAGTCGAAATTGTACTCTCAGAAGGTACAACTTCATGGTAGGAAACGTTTCTGTCTCTACCCATCACGGCGATACCACACTTATCTTTCCCCGGATCGAAACCTAAAATCATAGTTATTAGTTATGGGTTATTTGTTATGGGTTATTAGTTCATGTAGGGGCGGGTTCACCAACAATATATAAGAAGAATCAACAATCTCAATAAACCCGCCCGCCCCCAACGGTAAATTCAAATGTACCTCTAATTTGTAGGGTGCGTCGCTGCGAGATTTTTGATGTTATTTGCAGATTTGAGATGGCGACGCACCTGACTGACTCTCGCGGTGCGTCGCTGTGAGATTGTCGATGGGATTTGTAGATTGTTTCGGCGACGCACCTACAAAATCCAGATATACTGCTTACAATTTCTGTTGTCCAGTCCGAAAAACAACGACTCCATTGTGCATGGCAACTAAATCTATCTTAAGTGGCCCAGCAATGTATGTCTCATCTGCGGCGATCGCCTGAACGTCCAAAGGTTTATCATATTGTTGCAGGCGATCGGCAAAACCAGCCAAAGTTTCAATCCGATTATCCGCAACTTGGACTCTACCGCCCACAACACCAATTAAACGAGCCCGAAATTGGCAAGCTTCAATTAATTGCTGCAATTGCTGTCGTACCTTTTCATCCGTCGAGGTAACAGGATCGACAGAAACCCCTGCAATCACATCTCCAGCACGGAATACCACTCGATTGATTTCTGCTTCTGCAAATACCTTGATTCGCTTTTCTTCCCGCAGATAGTTAGCACCTGCGACTATTCTAACCACATAATATTGACCATCTTTAATTTGATTAATCAGTTGATCAATTTCAGCATTCGTAATTTGCACTATCTGCTCACTACCTTGACTTTTTTCCTGCTGCATGAGTCCAACCGTAGTTTTATTGGCTTCTTGCAATAGTCGGTCAATTGCGCGACTTGCCAATGCGGGATCGACGATATTAACCACCCCAGCGGCTAAAATTTGACCACGCCTGATGGCAACAGTACCTTCGCGAATTGCCTGAAAATCTCGTTCCAAAACTTGCATTTGCTGTTGCAATAAAGCTTGTTGCTTTTCTAGTTGTGTTTGTTGTTCTGCCAAAGTTTCGAGAAGCGCTTCCCTCTCGGTAATTACTTTGTCGCGATCGACTATGGCCCGATCGCGATCGGCAAGATTTTCCACCCGCTGGGCAATTTCCTTGTCTCGCTGAGCAATTAATTCGTTGCGCTTGGCAATTTCTCGATCGCGCTGAGCAATTTGAGTTTTCACCCGCTCTCGTTGCTCGATCAACTGTTGGCGTTCCCCTTGCAGTTGCGAGATTTCCGAACCCAGATTCGTTTTTTGAGCAGAAACGGTGTTCAATTGACTTTCAGTGCGATCGAGCTGAGATTTTGTAGTCGCCCGTGCCGTTTGCACCATTTTCAATTGCTCTTCAGTTTGGGATTTTGCAGCTTCCACACTCATTAATTGTGATTCAGTTTGGGATTTAGCCGCTTCTACCTCACTTAATTGTTTTTCTGTTTTAGACTTAGCAGCTTCCACGCTATTAAGTTGGGTTCGCAGGGAGTTTAATTTTGCTTGCGTTTTAGCTTGTTCGGCATTAGCTGCTTGCAACGAACGATTAATCTCTTCTAAATTGGCTTTAGCTTGGGCTTGAGCCTGTCTAGCTTGACCTAATTCAGTTTCAACTAGATTTTTTTCTTGCGTAGCTTGGTTGATTTCCCTGCGGGCGTTATTAAGTCTTTTTTGAATTTCATCTATTCTAAAAACCCCCGTTCGCAGCGGCTTGCTAGTAGCAAATAGAATACCAAGAGTGATAGCTGATAGAATGCTACCAGCCATCACTGTCACCACAACAGCAGTATCACGGGGGCGAAGTTTAAACAAACTCAATCTTGCCTTGCCGACTTTCGTCCCAAGGCGATCGCTAACAGTAGCGATCACACCCCCCAAAATTAAAATTACAAATACTAGGATGTATCCAGCAGTCATTCCGATTCCATAGCCCGTCTAAATCATTTATCAAATTCAAGATGTAGGGGTAGTGCCCCCGTGCCTACCCCCGACTGATCAGGGCAACCACGGGGGGATTGCCCCTACAAAAATCACACAAATCATTTAGGCTCGCTATATATTTGGGATTTGGGATTGAATCTAAAATCCCAAATCCTATATTCTCTCGGCATCAAGTAAATTGCTGGCCTAAAGCCACCGGGTTATGGACTGTGATCTTTTTCTTGTGAATCGAGATCATTTTCTCTTGTCTGAGATCCCCCAGCAAACGAGTCACCGTTACCCGTGTCGAACCGATCGCCTCTGCGATCGCCTGATGGGACAACTTCAAATCAATCGTAATCCCCTCACTACCGGGCATACCAAAATCCCGGCACAGAATCAACAAAAAGCTAACCAGTCTCGAACCCATATCTCGGTGGGCCAGCGTTTCGATCATCATCTCAGTTTGCAAAATCCGAGAAGACAATCCCCGCAGCATCACCATTGATAGTTCTGGGTCTTCCTTGAGAGCTTTTTCCACTTGTTCGATCGGCAATGAGATCAATTCCACCGGCGTAAAGGCTACCGCGTGGTAGAACCTGTCAGAGCGGTGTCC
>JAYTZD010000591.1:0-2505 GCA_043742065.1 Oscillatoriales bacterium | reverse complement strand
GCTCAAATCCAGTTAACTGGAGAGACTCTAATGGCAGAAGGGGCGATCGCAGATAGGAGTAACGAAGAATTCCGAGAACAAGAAAGATTTCCCTACGCCGGAACAGAACTTTCTCCGCAATTTGGACAATTGAAGCGCGATCGCATTTCCACAGCTATTTCACTCCCAGATTTGGCAGAAAACTTGTTCAATGCTGAACCCCAAATCGATCGCCCGACAACTACATTTCCAGAAACCCAATCCGAACCAGCTTCGACAGAAACTGATCAAGATGTTGAGGATGTATATGCAAATTTGTTCCTGGGAGAAGAAGTCGCAGAACTTGACCTCGAAGACTTCGTTATAGAAAATACTGCAACTGCTACTGAAATTGAATTAGTACAATCCGAAACTCAGCCAGTTAGTCGCAGGAGTAGACCATCAATAAATACTCAAGATTTATTCGCGAGTCTACTAGGCGAAGAGGATTTACCACCTCAAGAACCAGCAGGTAATGCCAATACTCAATCATCAACAGATACTGAAGACTTGTTTTCTAATCTAGTAGATGACGACGATTTACTTCCAGAAGAACTGACAATCAGTGACAGGGATGAATCATCAATAGATACTGAAGATTTGTTCTCTAATCTAGTAGATGATGAATCACAATTTCCAGAAGAACCAGCAATTTCAGAAACTGATGCACCCGTGAATACTGGGTTTGAGTTGTCTCCAAATACATTGGATGAAGATGAATCATTAGAAGATTTTCTGGTCGATGAAAACTTGGATTTCGTAACTTCAAATTCTGTAGAAAACCTCACATTAGATACTCCTAGACAACCTCCAGAAACTGGATCAAAAAGAAACGAACTATTGGCTGCTCGCACGGATCAAAACAGAGTTGAATCTTCGCCATCACCGAGTTTGAGAGCCACGAGAGAAAGTAGCTCGATATCCCAAATCGGGCATCCCCCAGCCGCGACAGAAACGATCGCCCAAACTAATTTAGATCGCAGCCATCTCGCGCCTGAAGATGTCTACATCCAAGCTTCACCGGACGAAAATTTACTACCGGTAGAGCTAGACAATCAGGAAGATGTCGATCGCTCTTTAAACTTAGAAAACGATATTCTGGAACAATTGGAGTCAGACCTTTATAGTCTGGAAGGATTGCCAAACAGTAGCCCTAGGCGATCCGAAGCCTCGGTAACACTCAACTCAGGTTTCTTGGTAGATGCCTCAGATAGTGATGCAGAAAACCCCTTTGGAGAACTGGCAGAGGCAGAACTCGGCACCTTAGAAGATTTGTTCCCAGAGATGTTGGAACTCTCATCTGAGGATGAAGATGAAATGGATGAAATTTTCACCTTGGAAGAGGAACTGGATGCTCAGTTGTTGGCTGAAGATGATGACGGTAATGTTTCCCTAGATGATATTTTGGCTAGTCTGATCGAAACAGATCCAACCTCTACTGAAATAACCGGGGACACTCAAAAACTGCGATCCAATCCTCCAGAAAGTCAAAAAAAAAACTAATCGCGATCACCACTAAAGCAGAATCAGTTGCAGAGAAATCGGCGGTAAATTCTGCCATAGGATCGATCGCGCCTCCATTCCCAGAAACTCCAGTGCGATCGACAGAAGTCCCAACTTCTCACTGGTATTTGGGCATCGACTTCGGTACCAGCGGGCTTTCAGCAGCTTTGGTCGATCGCCAAAGCGGTCAATTATACCCGATTTATTGGGAGACCAGACCAGACTCAGAAACATCACACAAGAACGTTTCCGAGCCTGCTAGCACTTGTCGAATCCCCTCGGTAGCAATTTTGGAGGAAACAGCCAATGAGAGCTTAGGACAGCAAATAACAGTCAATTCTGTGGGCTGTCAACAACAGACTTTGGGTGCTGGAGAGTTGTTGCTGCAAAATTTTAAACTACCTTTGAAGGTGGCAATTCCCTATTTGCGGGGAACAGGAGTTGTCTATGAGCCTTTGTTGCAGTTTTCGGGCGATCGGGCTATTTCCATCGCCGTGCCATTAAACTGTTTACGGGCGCTGTTGACGACATTAAATCCCCGTTTGCAGGCTAATTTTGAGGGTTTATCAATGCCTGATTTAATCTGTCGAGCTTCCGGGCTAGAGACGGCAGCTCTTGATTTGGCGCTAGAAAGCTTACAGGGTATAATTTTGGGGACTCCGGCGGGTTGGTCGGATGCTTATCGGTTTAACCTGCGAGAGGCGGTTTTGGGTGCGGGATTGGTGGCGGAATGTGAGCAGATTTTTGTGGTGGAAGATGCGATCGCCACTTTGCTTTCAGCCATAACTCCGATCCAAAATGCTAATCCTGGGTATTCCGAAGCTACAGAAGCGATCGACGATCGCAATATATCCAACAGACAATTGGCAGTTCAAGCTTCTTCTTTTAGCGGCGGAACTCTGATTTTGAATGCTGGTGCGACAACAGTAGAATTGGGTTTAGTTGATTTACCAGAAAATAGTCAACCCTTCGACTACGCTCAGG
>JAYTZD010000590.1:0-2506 GCA_043742065.1 Oscillatoriales bacterium | reverse complement strand
GTTGCGCTAATGGTTCACCTGTACTTCTAAGACTAAGTAAGGTAAAAGCACTGCTCGATTCAATTAAAATGTCACTGATACTTACACCTGCTGGTACTTGGATGAAATCGCTTCCATTTCCAAAGTCGGTGATGATATCTAAACCGCCACCTATTGCCAAGGCAAATATATCGCTTCCTTCTCCGCCAGTAAGTGTATCCCTGTCCCTATCACCTGATAGAAAATCATCTCCAGCATCGCCAAATAGTTGATCGGTACCTCTCCCACCAAATAAACTGTCGTTGCCGTCTCCGCCTCTGATGATATCGGCATCTATATCACCTCGAACTAAATCGTTGCCAATGCCTCCATCAACAAAATCGCTATCTTTGCCACCAAGCAGAGTATCGTTACCAGCACCACCTGAAATGCTATCTTGACCTTCATTTCCCAAAATTAGTTCGCTGTCGGCAGATCCTATAACTGTATCATTTCCGGCGAGAACCCCTGCACCACCAGGTATATTTGTTAGTTGTCCTGGTGAGAGGGTGATGAATTCTGCGGTGTTATCGCCAAGTAAGCGAATAGTACCATTATCATTGGTAAATCTTAATGCCATTTTTATTCTATGCTAAAGATGAAGTCACTAGAGATTGAGTGTTTTTCTATTGGATGCAGTTAATATTGAAAACCTACTAATAATACTGCATTTATTTGCAAGATCAATCGACACTAATTACTTAAATCTGCACCGCCTATAGTCTTCGGAGGGAAAGGAGCATAAACGTGGGTATCAATTTTTTTCCAACCATAATATTGGTCGGGACTAACCGCACCCACCAAAAAATAATTACTGTTATAACTATATATTGGTAGGGTTTGAAAAAAAACTTGCAACCAGTCACTGCGAACATCTTCGGCTTGAACGAAACCATTTAATTGTATAACTACGCTACCTATAAATTTTCCCGTGTCACTACCACTTGCTAAAATATTCTTAATTCCTATTGTATCCCATTCACCAGAGGGAGCTTTGTCATAAAGTGCCAGATAATTTTCAGAGTCGGGTTTATCCCCTTGAAAAGTAATTGAGCCGAAACTACCGAAATTGACTTGTTTTGTGGACGTTTCAGTGTTCTGATTGTATTTTATTTTTAAGTTCCAGTCTTTTTGATTGACAAAATTTCCATTTCTAACTGATAGCAAAGATTCAAGAGAAGGAAAAGCCTCTGTTGTCTTGATTCCATAGCTACCACCTGGATCAGTAACATATCCAAATACGGTATAGGGAGTTGTTCCACCAGGAATACCACCGTTGTAAAAATTCTTAGAATCTATAGTTAATTGAAAACTAATAATTTCACCAGCTACAGGATCTGAATCATTTATAGACAAAGAAACCTCAGTATTCCATGTAGCTTTCTCTAGACCAAAGCTTCTTGATAGAGTAGTTGGGGCTGGTGATTGTCGATCAACAATACGAGTAGATCTACTCAATTCCAAATAAGTTTCTTTGTTATTGATGGTGACATAGGAGCCATCAAATTGTGTTTTTAAACTGAAAATTTCACCCTGAGTCAACTCCTTACCCTGAACAACCCTCGAAAAAATCGCCCCCTCATCCCCCGGTGAATCCGTAACATTCAACCGCGCATCAACAGAGTGCCCGATCTCTTCCAGCAACACATCCGCAACCGCCGCCGGATTCGCCCCATTCCGAGCCAAAAATTCCCGCGATATATAAATCGTATCCGTCGCCGCAGCAAAAGCTCCATTCGCCCCACCAATCTCAGCAGACGAGACAACCTTCACCGGCGGAATATCGCTAAAATCTCCCTGAAACCATCCTTCAGCTAAGGTTTTCGCAGCCGCAGCATTCCAGTTTTCCCCAAAAGCCACATTCAGCTTAGCTGCGAAATCTGGATCGGCCGCAAACTTACTCAAATCCCCATAAACCTCTGACATCGCCTGACCTGTTAGCAAATCGACAGAGCTATCCGGTAAACTGATGTTGGAGTCGGTGCTAACTGCACTAGCCATCCGGGTTAGCGAAGCGTCAGGCAAAATGATATTGTCATAGGGTTCTGGCGTTAAAGTTGGGATATTAACTTCCTGACCAACACCCCCCGTTAGCACACGGTTAGCATCTAGCTGCGGGATAATAGCCTTAGTCGGTTCGAGGCTGGCATTCCAAGGTGCGATCGCACTTTCGTTATTAAATTCAGGCGTAAAAAAATTAGACACGTTATTTCCTCGTGTTGATTAGAGACAAGTACATAGACTTGCCCTGTGTTTGCTTAGATTAAATAAACAAATTGTTATCAAAGTCGATCGGCCGATCGCCCTAATGCACTCTTAGCCCCGATGTTCCCAGATATTAGCTTTGAGGTTAGTTGTATCGATCGCGCCATCACTGAATCTGAGTATTTCTACTCGGCGTCACATCTCGTCAACAAGCTCAACTCAAGTTAATATTTGTAACATTACACTAGGCAAATAAAAAAGTAAACTAACAAACGCTATCAGT
>JAYTZD010000589.1:0-9971 GCA_043742065.1 Oscillatoriales bacterium | reverse complement strand
CTGCCGATTAATCGTAGGGAAACGGCACTGCCGTCTCCTCATTTTGGCAGCTAATAATTCTGATGTAGCCGGAATTGATATCAGTCAGGAAGAATGGGAGAGGGGGAGAAGAGGGAGAGAGTAAGAGAGGAAGAGGGGGAGAGACAATGCCCTATGCCCAATTCCCAATTCCCAATTCCCAATTCCCTATGCCCTATGCCCTATGCCCTATGCCCTATTTCCAATTCCCTATTCCCAAACTTTCCAAGGAGCTTCTCCTCGATCCCAAAGCTCATTTAAATACTTGTATTCTCGAAAAGTATCCATCGCAAAGAAAAAGCCCTCATGGCGATAAGCCATCAACTCTCCGTCTGCCGCCAAACGCTGCATCGGTTCCTGTTCTAAGATACAATCATCTCCATCCAAATACTCAAATATGCGGCGGTTAAATATCATATATCCAACACTAATCCAGCCATCTATTTGAGGTTTCTCCGCAAATTCTAGGACGCGCCCTTCGTTATCTACATCTAAAATTCCAAAGCGAGAAATCGGGCGAAAAGTCGTCACAGTTGCCAGCTTACCATGAGCTTTATGAAAAGCGAGTAATTCTGCAATATTTACATCAGCAACTCCATCGCCGTATGTCACCATGAAATTATCGCGATCGATATATTTTTCAATCCGTTTTACCCGCCCTCCCGTCAGGCTTTCTGCGCCAGTTTCAGCCAGGGTAACATTGAAATTTTGTTCTCGATGTTCCTCTTGATAAGTGATGCTATTTTTGCGACCTAGGCAGATAGTAAAGTCATTGTTCATCGCTTCATAATTAAGGAAATATTCTTTAATCATGTTACCGCGATAACCCAAGCACACAATAAAGTCCTGGAAACCGTGGTGTGCATATATCTTCATGATGTGCCAAAGAATCGGATATCCGCCCACATCAACTAGGGGTTTGGGACGAAATTCTGTTTCTTCTCTGAGACGAGTACCAAGACCACCAGCTAGGATCACTACTTGCATTTTTTCACCTTTTTCAGGATAATCAACTAAGGTATCATTAATCATCACTCATTTTTTCAAAGAATTATTAACATATTCTCATAGTTAGTTAAGCTTTGTAAATAGATTAAATCTGAGATTTTTTTAAATATACAGAGCTATACTGAATATAAGAAAGATATCGAATTGTCATGAAAAATCAACTCAATCGCTGGACAAAATTTTTAGGTATTCTGTGCACGATTGCCTCAATAATAGTCTTATTTCAATCGGGCATAAGTCCTGTTTCGGCACAGTATATCTCAAGTACGCCTGGACAAACCGTAGCTTTTGCACCGGGTATACCGGGCGGCGGATTAGACTTTCACGAAGCAGCAGGAGGACACACTTTAGAGAAACACGTCGGTAAAACAGAAGCAGAACTAGCACAGCGACTCGCCAGTGAGAAGAGAATTTCTGGCGCATCTTCGTTTACCTATCGTTCTGTCGCCGAATCAGCGATTGCCGAAGCAATGAACGAAAAGAAAAGTGCGATCGACTCTTGGGTAAAAAAAGGAGGTAATCGTTATACGATCGAATACGATACCCATAAAATAATTGGCATTACTCTCAGACGCGGTGCCTCCAAAGCAACTTCAACATCTCGTCTGAAAATCATCCTCCAGCGTAGCACCAAATTATCTCCCGGATACTTTATTCTCACAGCTTATCCCGAATGAACAATCAATTTCCTAATTTAACCCAATTTTTCAGTTCCTACTTTCATCAAGACTGGACGGAAGAAGCTAACAGTCCCAGTGAAGTAGTCGAAAATTACCTCAATAGCGAACCGCCAGAAAGTATTGCATCTGCATTGGCAGAACTTAATAAAGTGTTAGAAATACCGATCGCACCAGCCGACTTAGAAACATTTATTCTCGATGAATTGGGATGTTACTATAACCCCGAAGCTGACAATCAAACAGTCAGAGAATGGTTAGAGTTAGTGCAAAAGTCTTTGACAAATCCCAGCTAAACTACATATTTGTAAGGACGTGGCCATCTAAATTCCCCTTAATCAGGGGAATTTGAGCGCTTCGGGTTCCCTTCTGATACAGACCATTGACAAACAAACTAACAACTACTTTTGTTCTGGATGCGCCGCCGCAGGCGATGCCTCTCCCATTTGATTGATAGTAGCAATTAGCTGATAAAGCCGTCCCGAATTCCGCTGGTTAAAATGCAAAATCAGGCGAGGTAAATCGAAAGTTTCATCTCCCACTTCTGCTGGTAAAGCTTGACTTTTCTCGATTTTTCCCTTGACTAAAATATCGCTGAAATCCGTGTTTAACTGTTCTACATTACCATCGGAAAGCTCTGATTTTAAGCGAATTACCAGTTTTTCATTCACGTAGCGACAGGAGTGATAAACTAGATAAAAACTCGCGATCGCCTCGCAAGCTACCTCCACATTGTCTGTAATCGTATATAGACTGCGATCGTCTGCTGAAATCAAACCCCGCCCGCGCAATTGTTTTTGTACAAAAGCATTCCAATCGTGCCAATAATCACCCCCTGGTCGATCGATTAACACTACAGGAGCCGGCCCAAATTTGCCAGTTTGAGTCAAAGTCAGACACTCAAAAGCCTCATCCATAGTGCCGAAACCACCGGGAAACAGAGCTAAACCATCACTTTCCCGTAGAAAAAATAACTTGCGAGTGAAAAAATATTTAAAATTGAGCAACTTGCGATCGCCCTCAATGAAAGAATTAGAACCTTGCTCGAAAGGCAACTGAATATTTAGTCCAAAAGAATGTTCAGCAGTCGCGCCCTCATTCCCCGCTCGCATGACTCCCCCACCACCACCAGTAATCACCATAAACCCTTGCTGGGTAATGGCTGTAGCAAAATTTTTTGCCATCTGATATTCCGCAGATTCCGGGGACACCCTTGCCGAACCAAACATCACAATTTTGCGAACGTGGCGGTAAGGATAAAACATCGAGAAAGCTTTTTCCATATCTCGTAGAGACGACGAGATAATTTTCCAGTCTAGGCGATCGAGATCCTCTCCGGCCATCTGCACTATAGTAGAGAGCGATCGTTCAATCCACTCTTTGTGCTTCAACATTGGCAACTGATTAATCAAATCTATCACCTCAGCGCTTTCGGATTCAAAAGCTTGACCAGACGGAGAAGGAATCATGAATTTTTCCGAAATGTTAAGAATTTGTAGTTTAAAAAAAATCAGGGGCTAGGCGAAATTATCAGCTCTTAGCAACCAGCAAATTTCCCTGCTGACCACTCATCGCTTTTTCCTTCTTCCTTACCCCCGTCTGCCAAGCGAGTTAGTATCCTCGCTGTTCCCAAAAAAACAACAGACAACTGGTCGTCGTTGCTTTAAATGTACTTTTCTAAAGTGTTAGCCAGAGTAGTTTTCGGAACCGCTCCAACCACCATATCCACCCGCTGACCGCCCTTAAATATCATCAGCGTTGGAATACTGCGGATACCGTATTGACTAGCCACGTTAGGATTTTCGTCGGTATTGACTTTTACTACCTTCACCTGCCCTTCAAATTGCTGGGCAATTTCATCTACGACAGGAGCGACCATCCGACAGGGCCCACACCAGGGAGCCCAAAAATCCACTAAAACTGGAACTTCACTATCGAGCACTTCCTGCTTGAAGGTAGAGTCGGTTACTTGCGCGGCTGCTGACATCCCTAGCCATCCTTGTAAATACTATTTCTTAGCTTACAATTTTAGCAAAAAGTGTAACAAGTCAGACTAAATATTTTTATCAGCAAGAGATCTCTTCGGCAAAGCTGGGGGGGGACAATCAGAAACATAGGAGAAAGCAGAAAGCAGACGATAAAAAATCCGCTCCAAAAACCCTCAAACCCTTACTAGATAAGTAAAAACCAGAATGTAGGTACAAAAGGAACCGCCCAAACAGTAGTTCGGGCGGAGTGTGGTGTGAGGAGTGAACGGAAACTTGTGTCTCCGCTTACTCTATTGTGACATCTCAACCTCGATAATTCCACAACGTTATGTAAATTTCGAGACTATCCAACAAATTTTGTCAAGGTAAGCTTAGTCTCCCAAGCAAATCTACTTACCCATACCCAACTGTTGAGCCTTCTGATAGACCTTACCCTCCGTCAGCAGAGAAGGAGCAATCACTACCTCCACTTGCTGCATCTCCTTCAGGTTCTTAGCACCCAGAGTTCCCATGCTAGTTTTCAGAGCTCCCAGGAAGTTGTGAGTACCGTCATCGAGTTGGGCCGGCCCTCGGAGAATTTGCTCCAAAGTACCAGTTGTCCCTACGCGAATCCGAGTCCCCCGTGGCAAAACTGGACTGGGAGTCGCCATACCCCAGTGAAAGCCCATACCGGGAGCTTCTGCGGCCCTGGCAAATGGCGAACCAATCATCACCCCATCGGCACCACAGGCGATGCACTTACAGATGTCGCCACCAGTAATTAAACCGCCGTCAGCAATCACCGACACGTATTTACCAGTTTCGCGATAGTAATCGTCCCGCGCTGCTGCACAGTCTGCTACTGCTGTTGCTTGGGGAACACCGACACCCAACACGCCACGGGATGTGCAAGCAGCCCCTGGCCCGATGCCCACGAGGATGCCAGCAGCACCAGTTTTCATTAAATTGATGGCGACTTCGTAGGTGACGCAGTTGCCCAGAATTACTGGTATCGGCATCTCTTGACAAAATTGAGTTAAGTCTAGAGGCGTTATCGATTCGGGAGAAAGGAAAGCTGTTGACACTACAGTTGCTTGTACGAAAAATATGTCGGCTCCTGCTGCTGCGACTGCTGAGCCATATTTGCTCGCGCCGGCGGGGGTAGCGCTGACGGCGGCAATCCCTCCTGCATCTTTAATTTCTCTAATTCGCTGACCGATTAATTCTGGCTTGATGGGTTCGGCATAGAGTTGCTGCATCAGGGACACGAATTCGTGGTTCCCCACAGCAGCGATGCGCTCTAATATTGGCTTGGGGTCGGCATAGCGGGTGTAAATTCCTTCTAGGTTGAGGACGCCCAGTGCTCCCAATTCCGACAGCAAAACGGCCATGCGGACATCGACTACTCCATCCATTCCGCTGGCGATAATCGGGATTTCGCGATCGATCCCGCCAATCTGCCACTTAGTATCTGCCAAACTCGGATCTAGGGTGCGCTGTCCGGGTACGAGCGCGATTTCATCTATGCCGTAAGCTCTGCGAGCACTTTTGCCCCGCCCAATTTCAATATTCACGCTGTTTCACTTCCACAATGTATTTAAGATAGACTAACAAAATCGTAGCCTGCGTAGCAGCTTAACGATCGCACGACTCCGTTACTTTGGTTGGAGAAATCTTGATCATTGCAAGTGAGCTAGCCCTAGTTGACACTTAAATAGACCAAACGGTACACTTACCGACAAACCTCCAGGTGTATTTATGTTTAAACCGCTTCCTAGAACAAAGAATCCTCACGCCTGAAGACCCGGAGTGTCAAAACACTAACTCATCTGCTTTCTCAACTCTCTCAGCATTTTACTGCTACCATCAGTGAATGCCCGATCGACCAACTGAGGAATTAACTCCAAAATCGGTAAGTGAGGAAAAGTAGGACTGGTAGAGGATTCAACGTACTTCCCGTCGGTGAGAACGTTAATGGTAAATTTTTCTTCAGTATAGATCCACACTTCTGGAACTTCCAATAATTCATAGATATCGAGAGCAGTCCCAGAGGTGACATCGGCTTCAATTGCCAAGTCAGGAGGCGGATCGACTGTCAAATCTATTCTTTTGCGATCGCGCACTTTTTCAGCATTTTGAATATAAAAACAGGTGTCTGGTTCGAGTCCTGCTTTTTTGGCTTTCTTTCTAAAGGTTGTCGAACCAAAATCTTCCCAATCTCGCTCTTGGATATCGAGTAGAGCGACAACTATATGACCAATAATTCGGTGCGGTCTTTCGTGGATTGGGAGAGGTGACATAATTTCTAGTGTTCCTTTAATATAGGCGATTCTCGTTCTGATTCCTTCTGCTTCTCTTTCTGCTAGAATCGCTTCAAATTGCTCCCAGGTGACATCGCGGATAGTCATTAAACTACCTGGGTTGAGCAGAATATTGTTAATGGGGATTGTGACGGGTATGGCAGCAGTCATAGGTTTCAATTACCTGAGATAGTGTTGGAGTTGCGATCGACTGCTTTTTTATCTCCTACGAATGAATACACATTTTTCTGATCTTATCCCAAATCATACCTGGTCAACAGGTACGACTCGAATAAATGGACGCAATCAAACAAGTGGAAAAAGTACAAGTACCAATCAATAAAATTCAGAAAAAATTAGTTAATTGAAGACCAAGGAGAAAAAAGATACAATAAATTAAAGCACAACAATAAATTTTGTAGATATGAAACTAAAACGATTGGGTCACGTAGCCGTTTGCGTGCAAGACATTGAAAAATCTGCTGAGTTCTACCGCAACTTGGGTATGGAGTTAGTCTGGAAAGATGCAGACTGGGCTTATTTGAAAGCGGGTGAAGACGGATTAGCACTGTTGAGTCCGAGTTACGACCAAGCAGGGCCACATTTTGGGTTCGTCTTTGACTCGCGCACGGAAATGGAATCCGCCTACCAGCAACTGAAAGCTGAAGGTGTTTCCGTCACCCAGATTCACGAACACCGCGACGGTACTGCATCATTTTATGGTAGAGATCCAGATGGTAACGGCTTTGAGTACCTTTACGAACCAGCCCCTTCGAGCATTCCCGGAACATCCCTACCAGTCGCCGAAGAATCTGAGGTACAAAGATAAACTCAGTACAGTATCAGCCCGATAATCTAAAATCTAAAATCTAAAATCCTTATGTTTCAGAGAATACAAGTCAGAAATCGCTGGACATCAATCCTCAAACCCTGGGAAGAAGTAGACCTTTGGCTATTCGCCGCCTGCATCGGCCTCACCGTATTTGGTGGAATCATGATTCACAGCGTTGAGATCAATCAGGGGCTTATCGACTGGTGGCGACACTGGGTAACAGGCGGAGTCGGTTTGTTCTTAGCAATCATCATTTCCCGATGTCGCTACGAATTGTTGCTTCAGTGGAAATGGGCAATCTACGTGGCGATCAATTTGTCACTGATTGCTGTACGGTTTATCGGTACTACAGGGCTCGGTGCTCAACGGTGGATTAATATTGGCGGCTTCTACTTGCAACCGTCAGAATTTGCAAAAATTGGCATGATTATTACTTTAGCAGCCCTGATGCACGATAAAACAGTCCCTACGGTGCGGGATATGTTGAAGATGCTAGCAATTATGGCTGTACCCTGGGGATTG
This sequence comes from Oscillatoriales bacterium, assembly GCA_043742065.1. Taxonomy (GTDB): domain Bacteria; phylum Cyanobacteriota; class Cyanobacteriia; order Cyanobacteriales; family Microcoleaceae; genus Microcoleus. The sequence continues at coordinate 2,647 of JAYTZD010000589.1, read as the reverse complement.
ATCTTTGCTGAACCAAACTTGGGTACTTCCCTAGTGTTTGGGGCGATCACAATGGGGATGTTTTACTGGGGGAATGTGAATCCTGGTTGGCTGATATTGCTATTTTCTCCTCTCATCTCGGTTCTGGTTAATAACCTGTCTACACCGATTTGGATAGGTTGGATAGTTGTGGCGGGTGTTATCGCTTGGCGAACTTTACCTTGGCGTTGGTTTGGGACTTTTGCTACTGTGCTGGTGAATGTGGTTTCTGGACACGTTGGACATATTTTTTGGGGTGTGCTGAAAGATTATCAAAAAATGCGTCTGACGGGATTTTTGAACCCAGAAAAAGACCCTTTAGGCAGTGGATATCACTTGATTCAATCTCGGATTGCGATCGGTGCTGGGGAACTTAAGGGTAGGGGATTGAATCACGGAACTCAAACTCAGCTTAACTTTATTCCCGAACAACATACGGACTTTATTTTTTCAGCTATTGGCGAAGAATTAGGTTTTATTGGCTGTATTTGTGTGTTGTTTGTTTTCTGGGTGATTTGTTTGCGGTTGGTAATTATTGCTCAAACTGCTAATGATAATTTTGGTTCTTTGCTGGCTATTGGTGTATTGTCCATGTTGATTTTTCAGGTATTCGTGAATATTGGGATGAATATCGGCTTGGCTCCTGTTACGGGGATTCCGTTACCTTTTTTGAGTTACGGGAATGCCTCGTTGTTAAGTAATTTCCTGGGGCTGGGGCTGGTGGAGTCGGTGGCGAATCGGCGACAGCGCAAGAAGATGTGGAATAATTGAAGGAAGTTCGGCAACGGATTATGTAACTGATGTAACGGATGTCAGTTCGATGAGAATCGGAAGAGGGAAGTTCGGCAACGGATTATGTAACGGATGTAACGGATGTCAGTTCTCGTAACTGATAACCTATTCCCTATTCCTAATTCCCCATTCCCCATTCCCGATGCCCGATGCCCGATGCCCAATTCCCTATTCCCTATTCGTTCATATTTTTGTAAGTGGCGACAGCAGAAGGCGAACTCCGATTTAAGTAGCGGAATATCCAATACTTGAAAACCGTATCCAAGATCACAGGAAAGGTGGCAATGAACAGAAAGATGAATTGCCTATTTTCCGGGAGTCCGAAATGTTTTGAGACACCTTCTAGAATTATTTCCCAACCGTGAGGTGAGTGGAATCCGACAAACACATCGGTAAACAAGATAATCACAAAAGCCTTAGCACTGTCACTGAGACCGTAAACTACATCGTCCATAAAAGACTTGACAATTTCAATCTCTTTCTTGTTGCTGATTAGAATGATAACAAAAGCAGCGCAGGAAATCAAATCGGCAAAAACATTTTTGATAGCACCAGAGCTTTCAACTCGGTATTCTTGGGCTATTTCAAGAGCTTTCTCTTCGATTTTCTTTTCCTTTTCTTCTGGAGAAATCGTTGGAGTCCTACCAATTAATGTTTGAAATTTGAGTTGTTGCTCAAATTTTTCTAGTTCTTTAAATGCTTCTTCTTCCAAGTCAAGATTGATGAATAGAGGAGCATTATTGTTAACTCTCACCCGATCGACTATCGGGCCGACTATAAAATTTTTGGCCAGTTGATTAGTCAACAGCGGAACTAAGATCAACAGTAAAATAAACCTTAAAGAAATGACTGTTTTTATTTTAGAATTGCGAAAATTCTTAACTACTTCTTGTTCCGCTGAGGGGTCTAACTCTTTAGTGATTCGATTCAGAGTTCCCAAAAGCGATCGGGGCAATAAACTCACTTCGTCAATATAAGTATCAACTCCATCAGCTTCACTTTGGTTTGAGTTAGGTGAACCGTTATTTTGGTAAGGCTGGGGACTACCATTTTTAGAATTTATCGGAATATTTGCCCCACTAGAAATTGGGACAATTGCTGTCGATTTACGATTAATATAGCGGGTGATGACCGTATCAATAAACTCTAGCTTCTCCAATACAAGGGATGCTCGATCTTTGGTATTTATGCTTAATCTTTGGTAACGATCGCCCAAAACACCCTTTGATTGAGCAGACACCCGCTCTGGTAGTTCCAAAAAAGAACGGCTGGCGTTAAACTCAACCATTCTAGTTTGGATGACTTTGAGGTATTTTTGCAGATCGGATTTAAAGTAAGATAGAGTGCTGTGTCCGTAATCGCCCGCGCGATCGCCAATTGGTTGACTGCCAAAATGCTCGTCTTCGATCGCCTTAATGGCCAAAGCAGCTTCATAGGCTTGTTCTAGAGCTCTTTCAGGGGTTTCTCGATACCATTGGTGAACACTGTAGAGATATTTTACAAATCTGTTCCAGGGAGAAGTATTCATAGCTAAATTGGCTTAGTCTGCCACGGGGATCAGTAATTGAAGTATTCATGGTATATTAGCAAACTTACTTAAATTAGAAATCGTGTCCTCGGATTCTATTTGGATTGTCGGAGCCGCGCGCAGTGGCAAAACTACTCGCCTCATTGAGCAGTTCTGTATTTGGAGCAAAACTGTCAAGCCTTTGTCAGCAAAGGTTTTAAGTCCAGTGCTTTCCGGGCGTGGCAGGATCAGACAGACTGGCCCAGCAATTTTAGTTTTAGCAGCTAACGGGGAAAACAGACTGGAATTAGCCGATCGCCTCACAATCGC
>JAYTZD010000588.1:0-9979 GCA_043742065.1 Oscillatoriales bacterium | reverse complement strand
AACTGAGGTTTGAACGATCGCGCGATGTGCCTCAATTCGTTTGTACCGATGAAGCTAAACTGCGTCAAGTGTTGATCAATCTCTTAGGAAATGCCGTTAAGTTTACATCAGCAGGAAGCGTGACGCTGCGGGTGGAAAGAAGAGAAGAACGTTCCCTCAACTTCGCCGTAATCGACACCGGGCCGGGCATTGCTGCGACTGAATGCGATCGCCTATTCGAGCCGTTTGTCCAAACCGCAGCCGGGGTGCGATCGCAAGAAGGAACCGGACTGGGTTTGTCCATCAGTCGCAAGTTTGTGCAACTCATGGGTGGCGAAATCGCGGTTGAGAGTACGATCTGTCAAGGAAGCATCTTTCGGTTTGATATCCAGGTTGATGCGGTTCGAGGCGATAATATCCAAATACCAGAAGATCGTGCGATCATCGGACTAGCATCTGGACAAACTCCGTATCGAATTTTGGTGGTTGAAGATAAGCTCGAAAATCGTCAACTACTGATGGAATTACTAACACCAATTGGGTTTGAAGTGCAAGTTGCGATCGACGGACAAGATGCGATCGCGATCGTGCAAAGCTTTTCACCTCACCTCATCTGGATGGACATTCGGATGCCCGTCATGGACGGATACGCCGTCACCAGACTGATTAAAGCCAGAGATTGTCCCTCTCCAGTCATCATTGCTCTCACCAGCAGCGCGTTTGAAGAAGATCGTCAAATTGCCCTCGCCGCTGGGTTTGACGATTTCGTGCGAAAACCGTTTCGTGCTGAAACGATCTTCGCTAAAATGGCAGAACATCTAGGTGTTCGCTACGTTTATGCCGAGGACAAGCCACTTTCTTCCCCATCCCCTCGCCCTCTGACTGATTCCGATCTGACTGCAATGCCAACCGCTTGGATCGAACAGTTGTATCAAGCTGCGATCGAACTCAATACAAAGAAAATTCGCCAGTTAATTGCCCAAATCCCGCCCGATCGTCCTAACCTCACCAACACCCTCAACGATTTAGCCGATCGCCTTTGTTATGAAGACATTATTGCCCTAACCGTACTCCAATTGAAACCGTAACGTTTTAACAGTGGGTGTTGCCTGGGAAGAGGAAAATTCAAATTGCGCGATCGCACTTAATCACCCAACAGCCACCTTAACCGCACCCCCAACAAACTGCTCATAATCCGTCAACAACCATGAAGGCAAACAACTATTCGCATCTTCAACCCGCAACTGTCCAGGGCGACAAAACAGCATCGCAGCTAACAAATAATTCACCGCTTTAGGTCTTCCAAACCCTTTGATTAACTCAGCAACTAACGAATTAAAAACATCGCGCTCAGTTGCATTCAACGGCTCATTAATAAACCCACTACCGAGCATTGCTTTGTAACCTTTACCGAAATCGCTCCGGTACAAAACTTCTAGTTGTTCCTCAGAAATACTCAGCCACAAATCAGCAATTTGCCGCCGAATTTGCCGCAAATCTGCTATAACCAATTCCGCCGTCGGGTCTATTTTATAAAGATTGACACCAGCAGTTAATTGATTGAGAAACTGTGGCAAATAATTTTGTTTGACAATGGTTTCTTCTGTTTGAGCAAATGCACTTTCAAACACCTTTTCATAATCATCAAATAACCACTGTGGCAAACGAGTGTTAGCATCAGGAACCCGCATTGTTCCCGGCACAAAGTACAGCATTGCACCCAGCAGAGCATTGATAGCTTGCGGATGCACCAACCCTTTACTAATGTCAGTCAACTGCTGCAAAAATTGCTGTTCGGCTTCAGTCATTGATTCTGCTTGCAAGCCACATCCAAGTATTGCTTGATATCCTTTGCGAACTTCGCCTTGATAAAAAGTTGTCAGTTTTTCTGGGGGAATAGTCAACCAAAAATCAGCCAGTTGTCTGCGGAGCTGGCGTAGTTCCAAAACTACCGATTCGTCAGATGAATCAATACGATATAGATTGACACATCCTAATAATTGATTGACAAATTGCGGGGATTGAATATATTGAGCTAGTAACTCAGAACTAGATACGGAATTGACAGCATTTTCTGGTTCAAAAACTTGTTCATAATCGCGGATCAACCACTGTGGCAAACGGTTTCGAGCTTCGGGAATTCGCATAGTTCCCGGCGGGAAATATAGCATGGCTGCAAGTAAGGCATTGATGGCTTGGGGATGCACCAATCCTTTGCTAATCTGGGTTAATTGCTGCAAAAATCTTTGTTCTTCTTCCATCATTGGTTGATGTTGAAAGCCGGAAGCCAGCAGAATTTGATAGCTTTTACCTGAATCACCTTTGTAGGTATTTTCTAGATTCTCTGCGGAAATGTTTAGCCAGAAATCGGCTATTTCTTTGCGGATTTGACGCAATTCAGAGATTGCTGATATGTCGGAGGAATTGGTTTGATAGAGTTTGAGGGTATTCGATAGCCGATCGCCCAAATCAGCCACTTTGGGAATGCTATCCTGTAGGATGCGGGATGTTGCTTGGTGGCCAGTTTGCCATTTGTGAAAGAGTTGTTGAAATAATTGTGCGATCGCCCCAGAATATGCCACACTATCAAAACAAGCGGGATTAGCCTGCATTTTCTGCTGAATTTCCTGGCGATAGCGTTGTCGCAGTTGAGGATTAGTGCCGAGAGTCACTGCTAGTTGAATATAAGACGCTTCGCTATTGGTAATTAAATCGGGCATTTGTAATTCCCGTAGCATCGCCGAACCTTGCCGAAACCGCAAAGCATTTCCTTCCACAACCACCGTCGGTAATCCTACTTGCAAAGGATCAATTAACGATGTCGCCCCAGCGTAAGGATAGGAATCGAGATAAACATCTGCTAGCTGCAAAAACTCTTTCACATCCGCGCGACTAGGCAATTGTTTTACGAACCGCAAGCGATTGTTATTCACCCCGTATTTAGCGCAGACAGCATTCAGATTATTGACAAAAGGTGTAGCTGGATAAGTGCGAGTCCAAGCCGGGCCAAAGGGATATAAAATCAAGATTGAATTAGGTACTGCCGCTAAAATCTTGACCCAAGTTTCTCTCAACTCCGGCAGGATTTTGTAGAAGTTTGCACCGGAGATAAAAACTGTTGTCTTGTCGTCAATTCCCAGACTTTGGCGAGTAGGTTTAACTGTAGCAACTTCCGATTCCGTTGCATATTTGAAACAAAAACCGCTGCCTTCCATAACAGCTAATTGTTCGCGATATTGTTCTTGATAACTAGCATCAGGAACCGTAAATTTTCCGGCAATGTAGTAATCCATATGCCTGATTCCCGTGGTAGTCGGGGAACAGAAAGATGTCGTTTGTACCCGCGCCAAACGGTGCATGGCGAGTGAAACCAGCGGTTTATTAACAGCAGTTAAATTCGTCCCGAAGAACAGGATATCTAAGTCATCGGCGCGGATTGTTTGGACTTGCGAGGCAAAGTCTTGGGGGAGTGTAACTAGCTTGTCAGCGCGACTTTGGCAATATTGTTCTAATGGGTGTCCGTTGGTGTTGAGCGCATAGAGAATAATCTCGAATTGGTCGCGGTTTAAATGCTCGAAAACCGGGATTGTGGCAAAGGTTTCGGTTTGGGGGGTGAAATGATCGTTGATGATGCCGAGGCGGATTTTTGTCCGATTTGGCGATCGCCCTGGGAAGATACAATCAATGGAACTACCGCGAATTTTGAGTGCAAACTCGATAATATCAGCCCGTTTGGTGTAAATATCGCGCAGCTTGGCAGATGTAAAATACAGCGGGATAAAGTTAGCAGCTTGCGAGAAAAACAAGGCAATATTTTGCCACAGTTGTGAATCGGGATTTTTGAAGATATTGCTATGAATGTAATTCACCCAGCCCTGGATGAATTGATAGTAATTGTCTGCTTCTCCAACTGTTTGAAACAGGTTGGGACTGCCAAACATAAATTTGAGATAGTCATTGGCAAACCAGTTGGGGATTTGAGCGCGATCGTACTTAATCGGCAATTGATCGGCGCGTCGGTACAACATGGCTGCTAGCAGGTAATTGATGGATTTCTGGTCGTTAAATCCTTTGGTAATGTTAGCTGCTAATTCCTTAACAAAAGTTTGTTCTGTATCGGTTAGCGGTTCATCTTTAATGTCGCTATTTAGCAGTGCTTGGTGAAGTTTTCCGGCATCACCTGCATAGCTGCTGGCAAGTTGTTCATTAGGTAAATTCAGCCAGATTTCAGCAAGTTGTTTTCTAGCTTGGCGGGCATTAGCTAATGCAGAGTTGTCTAAAGAGTTTCTATTGTATTGCTCGGCAATGCTGATTAAGTCAGTTAGAGAAATGGGCGTAGCCACAGATTTTTTAGCTGCGAGTTGAGTAGCTGCTATCAAAGCTGAACTAACTTTTTTAGCCATTTCTGACCAAGAGAACTTTTTAGATTGTGCCAAACCCGCAGCAATTAATGATTGGCGAATGTCAGGATTTTGAACTTCAATTAGTGCCTTTTTCAGTTCTTCAACATCCTCAGATCTCACATACAAAGCTGCTTGACCCGCTACTTCAGGAATTGAGCTATTTGTACAGGCAATCACTGGACATCCGCAGGCGATCGCTTCCAATATTGGCAACCCAAAACCTTCGTATCTTGATGTTTGAACCAATGCTAAGGCACCGGAGTAAGCGCTTCGCAACTCATCGTCGCTCAGTTTGAGCAGGTGAACGGTAATATCAGAAGTATAGGCTTTTAACTCTGTTTCTAATACTGAATTGCCACCTATGCAGACAATTTCAAAGTCATGTTTACGATCTAATTGAGAAAACGCTTTGAAGAACAAGATGGCATTTTTATAACCGTTAAATCCGACGCGATCGCCAACCCACAGAAAGTACGGTTTTGAGATGCCATATTTAGTTTTAAATTGATTAACCTCTACAAATGTTAAGGGTGAAAATGCTTTGTCAATTCCACAATAAGCTACTGTTACCGACTCAGGAGAAATCTCAGGAAAGCATTTTACTAAATCGCGGGCTGTATTTTCTGAAATGGCTATGTATCCAGAAGCATGACGAATACCATGATGTTTTTCCGTCCACATTGGGCTAGCTAGATTCGCTCCCATAACTTCTGGAATCATGTCATAAGCCATGAATACAGAGGGTGTCGATCGCGGTGTGGTGTAGTAAGTGGAAATAAACAAATCAGCTTGTTCTTCATCGCAGATTTTCTGCAACATTTCGCGATCGCCTTCAGTATTGTTATAGTCATAAGCTGGGACTTGGCGATAATTTATCCCGGCAATTTTGGGAGTGGTTCCATTGCGATCTAGGACTAGAATGTGCTGGCTGAAACTCTGACTTGCCCATTCTGTAATTAACGAATACCAGACGCGGGTAATTCCTGATTTATGAATCTGAAACATTACGCCGTCAATGAGAATTCTTGGCTTAATTTTTTGGGTAGTTTCCCTTGAATTATGTGCGGTTTCACTAGATGCGAATACAGCCGGAAGTAAGTTCATGACTTGGGCGGAAGTGCTGCATTTCAATCCTTCTCTAATTTGGGCGATCGCATAATTCACCTCTCCTCTAGAAAGCATTGAATGCGCCATTTTCATAGCTTCGATCGCATAATGTTCTCTCGCCTGATTTGATAATTCCTCAGCGATCTCTTTGGGTAAATAAGATTGGGAAATTTCGATCGCTTTTCGAGCCTCTGCAATATTCTCGCCCAATTGAAACAAGCGAGATGTCCATGATGAAGAATTCATCCGCGTACAAGCAAACATTTGAGGTTCGTACCACATCGGATAATGTACCGCAATTCGCTTCCACATCTCCCAATCAGCAGCAGCACCAGCCTGCGGGCAAAATCCACCCAACTCCTCATATACGCTGCGCTTCACTACCATAGAAGCCGCCGCAATCCAAGAATACACGGCAATTTTTTTGAGCCAATCAGTTAAAATTCCAGGAGTTTCTCTTTCCAGAGGCGATAACCATAAAGGCGCATTTTCTTCATTAACATGAACGCAGCGAGAGAAAGCAGCACCAATTGTTAATTGTTGTTCGATCGAGTTCCGAAGGCTGCTATAAAATCCAGGCTTGACAAAATCATCATCATGTAAAATATGAACCCATTCACCGCGAGCCTGCTGAATGCAAATATTAAAAATGGCAGTTTGACCGACATTAGTTTCAGAATGCCGATAAAATTTAATGCGATCGCCACCCACTTTTTTGATAATTGCTGCTATCTCATCTTGAACTGACCGACTCGGATGATCATTGACAACTTCAATCTGCATTTCTTCGGCAAATGAAGCTTGTTCGATAACGCTTTTCAGCGTTTGTTCGAGATAATTTTCCTTCAGATTATAGGTCGGAATCATCACCGACCAAAAAGATTTTTTATTGCTTGTCGAGACAGGCAAAATTGTCGGAAATTCAACTTCAGAAGGTAGTTTTATTGTCATTTTGTTATATGATAAAGCTAATTGGCATGAATCCGATCGATCTGAAATCAACCCTTGTAATAACTTAGTATAATCTTCATCAGCACTTAGCCTATTTTGAGGCAAATCTATTTTGGTAAGCAACTCAGTTGTTACAAAAGCTTTGAGCTGTTCATGCCAGCCGTATCGCTCTGCGGTATATAATAGCGATCGCGCCGCTTCAAGATACTCCCCATTTGGCAAGAGAGCCTGACGAACCAAGGTAAAATAGAAGTCAAAATTTAGCGAAATTCGTTGATTAAATCGGCATCGTGCTTCATGAAACCCTTGAATCAGAGCAGTGTAAGCACATTCAACTACCTGTTCAATTGGGCAATCCGTCATTTCTAAAACTTGCTCTGATGACTGTTGCGAATATTCAAGATCGTGTGCGATCGAAGCATATACTGATGTAGATGCCAGCAACAACTGAATCATCGGTAACGGTTTAGCCCAATCTGTTAATGCTATCTGCGTTACACCACTCGAACAGCCAATTAAAAGAGAGCAATACTTAGTTAATTCCGCATTTTCCCGTAGCGTCAACACACTACCATCAATAATTCGTGTATCTCCTGTGGTAATTTTAACGTGAGATGACAGAATAATGCTGCAATCCGGTAAGCGAGACAGCAGCCCTTGAGCAACAGACAAAGCATATTCTGGCTTCACAAAAGACTGACTGCTACTACTCGTATACTCAAATAAAATCACATGACTGCGTTTCAGCAAATTGTGCTGTTCAGCAAAATTGCGGACTCTTTCAATCTCATCATTTCGGAGGCGCAAAATATTCTGAATCGGAACCGTAATCGGCTTTGGATAGCCTCTAAAAAGAGAGCCTTTAGTAGTTCCATCATAATTTTGATAGTTGTTCGGGCTTACCTGCGTCAAAAATACTTCATCAAATTCACCGCGACTAAGGCACACTTGTACCTCTTTTTCTAGCCCATACCAAGCTGCCACAATTTCCTGCCAATTCCTAGCTGGAACTTCCCAAATTTCATCAACAAATGGATTACCTTCAATCATACTTCGACACATTGATGAAATTGCCCAAGTCAAATGACAATTCGGATAATCATGCTTGATTTGTCTTGCCAAAGTAGTTGCATGAAGACAATCCCCGTTTGAGCCAAGTTGTCCCAACAAAATTCGCTTACGATCAGACTTTTGAGCAGTAAAAAAACCTGACCAAGAACGTTCTGTTTGCAAACGCAGTATCTCAGCTTCGAGAGATTTCGCGCTTCCCTCCATCACCACAACTTGGTCAATGTCAGGATTATTTTGGAGCAAAATCTCACTTTCGGAATTAGTGAACCATGTAATTATGCAGTTTGGTTCGTTATTTTTGAGATTTTGGGCTATTCCCAGATAGGATGATATTTCCTGTGGCAGAAAAACCGCAAAACCGTAATGCTTGTGCATCGGTGTATAGGGATAAGAAGCTGGCTGAGATAATTGTTTTATCATGGAAATACCTAAAGTTAGAGCGTGATTTTATATGGTTTCGATCATCATAGCTGCGAGTTGTCGCAACTCAATTTTGGGTTGCCAATGTAGGCTGTGCATTAGTGCCGGATTGGATACTAATCGTTTATATTCAGGTTGAAAATTTTCAGCTTGTTCTAGATAGCGAGTCCAATCCAAACCAAGGTGTGAAAAGCAGACTTCTATCCAATCTTTTATAGAATGAGTTTTGCCGGAACCGATGACTGCTTCAAAAACATTTTCCTGTTCTACCAGCGTCATAATTCCCTGTGCTACATCACCTGCAAATGTCCATTCTTTCTCTACATTGACATCGCCAATTTGGAGTTTTTCCTCAGATCCATGAGCAATGCGCTTAGCGACGAGTACAATTTTTTGGCTAACATGATTTGGCTTTCTGAGAGGGCTTTCATGATGGAATAAATATCCAACATAGGCTTTGATACCGAGACTTCTGTAATATCGAGCAGCATAGACTGATTGAATTCGAGCAACAGCATAATGACTACTGGCTTCAAAAGCAGTATCTTCAGAAATTGGATTACCATCGTTACAAAACTGAACACCGCTACCTGTAATAAAAACTTTAGAATTGGGGCTGTGCTTATAAACCGATTCTAAAATATTCAGTGTACCTGTCGAAATTGCTGCATGATTTTCAAACAGCGCATCGTGTCGCGTTGTTGATGTAGCTGCTAAGTGAAATACATAAGTTGGCCTGTGTTCTTTTACGAACTCCTCAACCTGTTCGTAGTCAGACACATCGCCACGAATCCAATCTCCCGATCGCGATACAGCTAAAGGTTTAATTCCTTTGGCTTTGCACAACGCATTGAGATAGTATCCATCTTGTCCGTTAGCACCAAAAATCAAACTATTCATACGATTAATTACTGACTGCACTGATAGAACACAATCATCAAAATTTTCTAAATCGCGAGGATATAATCCCTCGACAACACTGATAGGTTAACGCCCACACTAGAAAACTTTTTTAGGCACAATCAGGTAATTTATATTGTTAACAACTTTTTCCACCTTGTAGTCAACCAACTCAATGAATCCCAAATAATCGCTCCAACAAGTTTTAAATTCTTCTTGAAACTGTTCTTCATATTCAAATATAATCGGCATCTGATGTCTTCTAATAGTTTCTATCGCCCCCTGCAATACGAATAGATCGCTACCCTGCACGTCTACTTTCATGAAACTGATAGGAGATTGAATATTCAGACTATCAATCGCTAGCGTTTCTACTTTTCTACCCTGTTTAGCATTAGGATCTAACCCGTAAGAACCGTAGGCACTAAATCGCTTAAAATCTGGAACCGGATAAAACATTACTTCCCCACTTTTATTATACACTGCTTTACAGATTGGCATGATATTTGTGCGACTGTTAGCAGCAATGTTCTTTTCAAGTACGCTACAACTAAAATCATCAGCCTCGAAAGAAATAACTCGCCCTTTTTCGCCAACAAACTGTGAGAAAAACAGCGTCATTTGTCCAAAATTTGCTCCGACATCCAGAACAGTAGAACCTTCCGTGATGTACTGCTTAGCAACTTCTACAATTTCTGGCTCAAAAATTCTACCTGCTTTCATGTAATTGACAATGACATCTTTCTCAACATTAGTTGGCAAATAATAATTGCCTATGGGAGTTTTATATAACGATAGATTTGGTGTTTCATTCTGGACAACATCTACTTTTTTTTGAAAAATTAGCATCCCAAAAGTATACTTATATTTAGCCGGATCGGGAGACCATTCACTGATTATAGGTTCTTCCAAAGACCAATCAATTTCATCCACTAGATACAAACCATTATTGAGGCATTCTTGGATTAAAGCTAATACGTCATTTTTGTCAAGGACATTCCATTCTAAGCCATACAGTTTGATTCCGGTTACTATTTTGGGTGTCCAATAGTCAAAAGTTACATATAGTTTGCCATCATTAGCTAGTAATCGAAATGCTTCCTTGGCAAATTTATTAAAATCAACTTCGTGTTCTATGACAGACAAAC
>JAYTZD010000587.1:0-5025 GCA_043742065.1 Oscillatoriales bacterium | reverse complement strand
GAAAGCTGTTTTGTGCGATCGAGAAACAATACATTCAAGGCAATGGTGGAGTGCTGAAGCTGAATCCTAAGAAGGATGCGGGTTCTAGTGCTAGTGTTGAATGGTTTTTGCCCACGGGAAATCGCCGACTCGCTGACTGGGAAGGTGGCATAATCGGCTCAGTGGCGTTGAATGATGAGTATAATTCAGAGGGGTTTCCGACTCTTTTTGCGACAAATGCGATCGATGGTAATTTGTACATCGGTTCTCAAGGTATGATCACAGGTAAAAAGAATTTTGTACCTTGGCGAAATCAGTCTTATCATACTCCTGTAATAGTCTTTAAAAAAGAGATTGGTGCTTCAATTTCAACTCCGATATTTACTGATGGCAACAAGTTGATATCTGCGGGATATAATGGTGTTTATTTGTTTGATTTGAAGTGGGAACGAGCGAAGTCTGGGGATAAGAATGCTTTAAAGAATGCTAGGGGCGAGTTTTACCGTTTGAAAGTAAAAGAATCAGGGAGATTTAAACCAGGTTTATCATTTGAGGCGACACCTGTAGTTTGGGATGGAATTGTGAGGATTTGCGCGAGAGATGGCTGGATGTATACTTTGGGTTAGTCATTAGTCATTAGTCATTAGTCATTAGTCATTAGTTATTTACTACCAATTAGCAATGCCCAATGCCCAATGCCCAATTTCCAATTCGTCCACTCAAATGTCTGGGTGTTGAAATCCGCCACTGTTCCTACCTGCGGTTTAACTACGGTTATATGTAGTATAGAAATAATGTCGGAAATTATAGGAAACTCGTTATGGCGACTAATGACAGTCAAATAAGTCAAGTTTACGGTTCAGAGGATGCTCAAGCTATTCTACAAATTGCGATCCGCCAAAAAGAAGAAAACGGAGAACTTTCGCGAGTGCAGTTGTTCGAGATTGCAGCGGAATTGGGTATTTCCGAACAGGATATTGCAGCAGCAGAACAGCAATGGTTAGCGAATAGAGGGGAATTTTCGGAAAAACTGTCTTTTAATGCTTATCGCCGTCGCAAATTGCAGAAAAACTTGACAAAGTACGGTATCGTTAATGGTTTTTTAGTTTTGCTAAATCTAGCAGGATCACATGAGCTTTCTTGGTCACTTTTCATTCTACTAACTTGGGGGTTGGGATTGTCGCTGAATGCTTGGAATGTTTATCAAACTCAAGGGGAAGATTACGAACAAGCTTTTCAAAAGTGGCGGTTGAAGAAACAAGTTGGACAGTCTATTGGTGCTGCCACAAATAAGTTTATGAAGTGGTTACAGTCTTGAAAGGTTATTGGAAAAAACGATCGCCCTTTGTTTTATTTTATCCCAAAGTGCGATCGATCTTTTTTTCTTATGGCTCCAACTAAATGGAGCGTGCTATAATTAGTCATAGCCTCCAGTAAGTCAGATATAGGAGTTCCCAGCATGGATGCAAGTCAGATTGCCACTGTGACAGCAGAACACAAACTGCCATTCCCGCCTGAAATTTTAGCTCAACTACGTCCAGGCGATCGATACCAATTTTCTTTAACCGAAACCGAAATTGTCTTAACAAAAATTCCCCTGTCGCAAATAGACTTGGATGAATTCCTCCAAGGTTTAGAAAAATTAGAACCAAATCCCAATCAACCTACTCTGCAAGAAATTAGTGAAATTGTTACAGAAGTCCGACAAGAGCTATGGTCTAACTAATGAGAGTTGTGTTGGATGTAAATGTTTGGATTTCAGCTCTACTATGGGGCGGAATTCCAGGTCAAATGCTACGGCTAGCCCGAAATCAACAAATCACTATATTTACTTCCGAACCCTTATTGTTGGAACTCGAAACCACACTAAACCGTGCTAAATTTCAGCCACAATTGCAACAGCGAGATTATACGGTTCAATATCTCATGTCTGTAGTCAAAGGATTTTCCACTACATCTTCAACAACTTTTATTGATGTTCCTGAACTGCGAGATCCTAAAGATGCCAAAATTCTAGAAACAGCTTTAGGCGCTGATGCAGAAGCTATTGTAACTGGAGATTTAGATTTACTGACACAGGATGAATTAATACCGATCGCAAATCTTGACGAATTTCCGATCTCAAATACCTGCGCTGCAAAATCTGCCATTTTCCCCAAGCTGCGTAGCGATTTTCTGCCAGAATACCAGCCAATTGCGGTAACTCTTTTTTCAGATCGCACTCCACAAAATCAGTCAGAAAGTCCCCTAAAACTTCACTGTCTTGAATATCGCCCAAACATTCTTGAATAGCTTTCACATCTTCGACATAAGCTTCATAAGTCTCGCCATAAAAATCTCCAAACAGATTCATCAAATAGCGAACTTTCTTAGCTTGCTTCCGCAAATCGTGCAGAATAGTTCCCTCTGCGGCTAACTTTTGTTCCACAGCCTCAGCATTCAAATCATCACAAACTTTAACTTGGCCATCCTGATATTCCGTACCCAGCAGCCAAGCCGGATGTAGGAAAAACTCGCTGACTTGGGGTAACAGTAAATCTGGTAAAACTTCAGCAATTGGCAAATGTTCGATCGCCTGAAACTGCGATTTTGCTAACCAATCCTCGATCGCCTTTTTGAGCAATTGGTAACTTTTGTGTTCCAAAACCGCCCTTACTCCTTTCAAAGCGCGTCGTCGCTGTTTGAGCAAATGCAATAAAACTTGATCCAAAATTTTCTGTTCATCAGCAGGCAAATTTGGGTAATATCGGTTTTGGACACTTTCGAGCATCACATCCAAGTCCCTGAGTGTTCCCAGAATCCGTCCCACCTTACCAATTTTGTGTTCCTTGGCCTGTTTTGGGAAGTCTAAAACTGGAGCAAAACCCGTCACAGCCGATCGCAAACGTCTCAATCCGACACGCATTTGGTGAAGTTCTTCTGCGTCTTTGTCTTTTAAAACATCAGCTTCATGCGCTATAGTTTTGTGGAAATATTTGTCGATAGCGTGAGCAGCCGCATCTCCGAGAGTTTTAACTTGAGTTGATGTTTGTAGGTTCATAAAAAAGCTCGGTAAGTGGGAAACTCAGAGTCTTTAGACCTGAGAGGGAAACTATAATAGGAACCAAAGTGAGAACCTTGACCCTGACATATCACAGAACCTGTCCTTTTCTACAATAGGTAGCGATCGCCCTTAGCGGCCAATTCCGTCAAAAAACTTAAATGTTATCAAGAAAACTTGTTTAAGATTTGTAGATAGATTTCATTTTTTGCAGTTATACAGTCGGAATCCTCTTGAACCCTACATCTTCGAGCCTCAGTTTATGGAGTCGGCGGTTGCTAGCAGCCATTTTATTGGGCGGCCAAGTAATGCTGCACTTGCTTACCCGCAAAATTAACCGCCGCAACACCCTCGACCAAATGGCAGCAGTTGGCCCAGAATCGCTGCTGATTGCTTTGCTGACTGCGGGTTTTGTCGGCATGGTATTTACTGTCCAGGTAGCCAGAGAGTTTATCAACCTCGGTGCCGGTAATGTCGTCGGCGGCGTGTTGGCCCTGTCTTTGACTCGCGAACTCGGCCCCGTTTTAACAGCCGTCATTGTCACCGGACGAGTCGGCTCGGCGTTTGCGGCGGAAATCGGCACAATGCAAGTCACAGAGCAGATAGATGCCCTGTTGATGCTCAGAACAGACCCGATCGACTATCTCGTAATTCCCCGCGTCATCGCTTGCTGCTTGATGCTACCAATTCTCACCATTTTGTCCCTAGTCACCGGTATCGCTGGGGGACTGCTGATTGCTACGACGATGTACGGAGTGTCTCAAACCGTGTTTCTCGAATCAGTCCGCAGTTTTCTGACTCTGTGGGATATTTGCAGCGCCATAATTAAAGCTTTTGTGTTCGGTGGCTTGATTGCTGTGATTGGTACTAGCTGGGGTTTGACCACCACCGGCGGGGCAAAAGGCGTCGGCCAATCGACCACAACTGCGGTGGTGACATCTTTGCTGGCTATTTTTATCCTAAACTTTGTGATGACTTGGATGATGTTTCAGGGGACGGGTAGTAGCGTACTCAAAGGCCTTTGAACACTCCTGGACCCACGGTGGCCCAAAAACCCGGTTTCTGCGTGAATATTGTGAAAAAAACGATGATTTTTGGAAGAAACCGGGTTTTTTGCGTAAGTCCTAAAAAAGATAAAATTTGACACTCTCAGGGCTGAAGCCGCTGAGATTCTGCTGACAGAGTAAGATTTAAAACTTACTCTCGCTGCGACCGTCAAACGCCGTCTACTTAGTCACCTAAATTTGATTTAGGTTTCTAGCTACTTTTACCGTTGTTTTAATGCTTTCCGAGTCCACCACTAAGCCAAGATGCGGTACGCTCAACAACCTGCTATTATTTGCCCTTTACTGTCATACTGTCATCAAATTACTAGCACTTGACCGTTGTTTCCAGGGGCCGGAATTTCACGCCAACTAGGATGCTTCAACACGTAGATGGTTTTTCTTACTCACGGTTTGATTGTAGCATGGAAATAGCCAAGAAAAGACACTCTTGACTGAAGTCCCCCGAGTCGCTTCCCTAGGAAGGGCTAAAGCCGCTGAGTTTCCCGCATTCCGTGTTAATTTTTATGAATTATTGCCAAAATTCGTTTGACTTAAACCCGTGACTACAACTACCTCTTCGAGCATACCGACAAATACGATCGAACTTGAACCGAGTTACGCGATTCCCATCGTCCTCGTGCTGGCCTCCATACCGCTGCTGTTCGTGCAGAAGTGGGTAAGTTTACCCCTTTCGGTGTTCGGCTTGTTTTTGATGTATCAAGCAGCCACCATCCGGCTGCTATTCACTGCAACCGATTTGGACATTTATCGATCGCAAAACTTAATTCGCCAGTTTCCTTACCGAGAATGGCAAAATTGGCGGATATTTTGGCCCGCAGTGCCAATTTTGTTTTACTTCAAAGAAATTAACAGTATTCACTTTCTGCCGGTTCTGTTCGATCGTAAAATGCTACAGACTTGCTTAGAACAGCGTTGTCCCCGTCAAGACTGAAAAAGTTG
>JAYTZD010000586.1:0-5025 GCA_043742065.1 Oscillatoriales bacterium | reverse complement strand
TTTTAGATTGGGAATGAGTTACTAGATATGGATTTGGGACTGACCTGAAAAGGTTAAATCAAGAGGGTGTATCTCAATGAGTGTAAGGGCGAAGCATTCCGGCAGACAATTTATTAGTGAGAACCAGAGATTTACTGCCGGAATGCTTCGCCCCTACGAAGACCTTTGCAAAGTGGTTTTGCAAAATCTTATTCATATATCTCATCAAATTCGGCTTACGTCTGATAATATCAGAAGTTAATCAGAGATTACAATCATTCAGTCATTAAAGGAAATCAGCCATGCGACTATCTCAAATGCTTTTCGTCACGCTGCGGGAAGATCCAGCAGAAGCCGAAATCCCCAGCCACAAACTATTACTCCGTGCGGGATATATCCGGCGTATTGGTAGTGGGATTTACGCTTATCTCCCTTTGATGTGGCGAGTTCTCAAAAAAGTCTCCCAAATTGTGCGCGAAGAAATGGACGCTACCGGGGCTCAAGAATGCCTTTTGCCGCAATTGCAACCTGCCGATTTGTGGCGGGAATCCGGCCGCTGGGATACCTATACTCAAGCTGAAGGGATCATGTTTGCGCTCACAGATCGTCGCGATACAGAATTGGGATTAGGGCCGACTCACGAAGAGGTAATCACGACAATTGCTAAAGATATGATTCGTTCTTATCGGCAATTGCCTACACATTTGTATCAAATTCAAACTAAATTTCGGGATGAAATTCGTCCGCGTTTTGGCTTGATGCGCGGTCGTGAATTCATCATGAAAGATGGCTATTCTTTTCATACAAATGAAGAAAGTCTGAAAAAAACTTATCAGGATATGGCTCAAGCTTACAGCAATATGCTAAGGCGTTCTGGGTTGCAATTCCGAGCAGTAGATGCTGATTCTGGTGCAATTGGTGGCTCTGGTTCTCAAGAGTTTATGGTGTTGGCTGAAGCGGGTGAAGATGAAGTCCTCTACACCGAAGATGGTCAGTATGCTGCTAATTTAGAAAAGGCTGTCTCAATACCTACTGATCCTGAAAGTTCGCCATTCACAACTTTTGAAAAGCGGGAAACTCCGGGAACTCCAACAATTGAAAAACTCTGCAAATTCCTGAAATGTTCTCCTACTCAAGTTGTCAAAAATGTGCTTTATCAGGCAGTTTATGACAGCGGAATCACAGTGCTGGTACTGGTCAGCATTCGTGGCGACCAAGATGTCAATCAGGTAAAGTTGCTGAATGAATTAACCAAATTAGCTGGGAATTATCAAGCGAAAACCATTCTATTTTTGACTGTACCCGATGCGGAAGCTCAGCAAAAATGGGCTGCGAAATCTTTGCCTCTGGGTTATATAGCTCCCGATGTTGCTGATGATTATATTGTTGGTAGCAAGGAAGTAAATTCTAAGTTTTTGCGTTTAGTCGATCGCACCGCAGTCGATCTCACAAACTTTGTCACTGGTTCTAACGAATCAGGATACCACATTGTGGGAGCCAATTGGGGCAGAGAATTTCCGCTACCGAGTTTAGCAGTAGATGTCAGAAAGGCCAAAAAGGGCGATCGGGCAATTCACAATCCCGAACAAACCTTACAAACCGCCAGAGGCATCGAAGTCGGCCACATCTTCCAGCTAGGCACAAAATACTCCGAAGCAATGGGGGCCACCTACACCAACGAACAAGGCGAAGAAATGCCCTTTGTGATGGGCTGCTACGGTGTTGGCGTGTCGCGTTTAGCCCAATCTGCCGTAGAACAATCCTACGACAAAGACGGGATTATTTGGCCAGTGGCGATCGCACCCTATCATGCGATCATCAGTATCCCCAATATTTCCGATGCCCAACAAGTAGAAGTCGCCGAAAAACTCTATGCAGAACTCAATCAATCTGGCATTGAAACCCTGTTAGATGACCGCGATGAACGAGCTGGAGTCAAATTCAAAGATGCCGATTTAATTGGCATTCCCTATCGGATTGTGACCGGCCGTTCCCTGAAATTAGGCAAAGTCGAAGTCGTGGAAAGAGCAACTCACAAATCACAAGAAATCCCCATTGATGAAGTCAATTCTACCTTAAAACAGTGGATTGAAGCCGCCCTCAAGTAACTAAATTAGGACACGGCATTGCCGTGTCCCTACAATATTACTTTGGGTAGGAACACGGCAATGCCGTCTCCTCTATATCATTACGATTCTACATTAATTTCCATAAAACTTAAAAGACATGGAATCCCACGGCTTGCCAGGACGTATTCAAGCTATGTCTACAACTTATAATATATTACAGGTGACTTGATAGCTTGGGGTCAATCTAAAATCTAAAATCTAAAATCCAAAATTGGTTGACTTAATTAAAAGTATCAAACTCAGTATGAACCAAAACAATCATCAGTTTCTGCGATTCCCTCAATCTAGAAATTGGCAATACTTAGCAAAAGTAGCTGCTATTGCGATCGTTTACGCTTTGGGAGCAAAAGTAGCAGTTTCGATTCCCGGTATCAATAAATTAGCTACCTGCGTCTGGCCTCCCGCAGGAATTGCACAAGCTGCACTTTTATTGTTTGGGTGGCGCTTTTGGCCGGGAATAGCTTTAGGCGTATTTTTCTACGAAATTATCAACCTAAAAGTCTCCTTAATCATGGCATTAGCATCTGCCTTTTGTGCTTGCTTACAAGCTTTGTGCGCTTTTATTTTACTGAATAAACTCAAGTTTCGCCCTTCGCTAGATCGGCTCATAGATGTAGTGAATTTAGTCTTTTTTGGTGCGATAGTTGCTACTCAAATCAACTGCACTTTGGGAACATTACGCTTATGCTTAGCTGGTCTAGTTGAGTGGAGCGAATTTTGGCAAGTTCGGTGGAATTGGTATCTGGGAGACACATTGGGAGTTTTAATTTTTGCTCCTCTGTTGTTGATTTTATATAAAAAACCAGTAAAGTGCGATCGGCAAATCAGTATAAATACCATCTGGGCAGGAATCTGCCTGCTGTCATTGATCGCAGTCAGTTGGGTAGTATACAACTCCAAAAGTGGCCCTACTTTCTCAGGGTATCCCCTGGAATACTTGCCATTTCCATTAGTAATTTGGGCGACTATTAAATTCGGTCAGCGCGGCGCTGTCATCGCATCTTTCATAGTATTTAGCATCGCCATTTGGGGTAGTTCACATGGAGCTGGACCTTTTATTGCTAAAGCACAAAGTATCAATCAGGCAATCTTATTTTTGCAGGCTTTTATGAGCGTAATTGTAATTAGTTCGCTGTTATTAGCAGCAACAATAACCGAACGCGAATCTGCACAGGATTCCTTGCGGGAAAGCGAAATTAAGTATCGGGACTTGGTAGAAAATGCTAATAGCATTATTTTAAAATTAGATACAGAAGGAAATATCACTTTTTTTAACGAATTTGCCGAGCAATTCTTTGGTTATGACGAAGAAGAAATACTTGGTAAAAATGCAATTGGCACAATTATCCCCCTCACAGATACAGCAGGAAACGACCTAGCAATAATGCTGCATAAAATTTTAAAGAAACCCGAAAAGTACGCGCGAAATGAAAATGAAAGTATCCGGCGCAATGGCGATCGCGTTTGGGTGTCATGGGCTAATAAACCGTTGTTTGATGAGGGAAGCAAGTTTATAGGATTGCTCGCGATAGGTACGGATATCACAGATCGTAGGTGGGCTGAAATGCAGCTTGTCAAGCTGAATGACGAGTTAGAGTTTAGAGTCGAAGAACGGACTAATGCTCTCAATGAAACTTTAAAAGCGCTACAATATCAACAGGAACAATCCGAGCGATTGCTATTGAATATTTTGCCAGAAGAAATAGCAAATCGTTTGAAGCGAGGAGACAGTACAATCGCCGATACTTTTGCAAATGCTACTGTTTTGTTTGCGGACATCGTAGGTTTTACCAAACTCAGTGCGCTAGTTTCTCCAACGGAATTAGTTTCCTTGCTGAATGAGATCTTTTCAACATTTGACCAGCTAGCAGAAAGGCATGGACTGGAAAAAATTAAAACTATTGGTGACGCTTATATGGTAGTAGGAGGATTGCCAATTCCTCGCAGCGATCATGCAGATGCGATCGCAGAAATGGCCCTAGATATGCTGGATGCAATTAGCGATTTCAGTGACACTCACAATCAAGATGTTAGTATCAGAATCGGCATCAATAGCGGCCCGGTAGTTGCGGGAGTTATTGGCATCAAAAAATTTATTTATGATTTGTGGGGAGACACTGTTAATACAGCTTCCCGCATGGAATCCCACGGTAAGCCTGGGTGCATTCAGGTAACATCTACAACTTATCAGTTATTGCAGGAAAAGTATATATTTGAAAGTCGCGGTGCGATTAATATTAAAGGCAAAGGCTTGATGAATACTTATTTACTACAATGTAGAAAGTGGATCTAGTCATATCAATTCCGGTGTCACCGGAATTAATATTACCGGAAATTAGGAGAGGGCATTACCGTTTCCCTACAATATTATTTTAGGGTAGGGAAACGGCATTGCCGTCTCCTCCGTTGCTCGATCGCGCGATCGATTATTTTAGGGTAGGGAAACGGCATTGCCGTCTCCTCCGTTTCTTACATCTTGTACAAGTTAATTCCAGCTTCCTTCGCCATAATTTCCAAGCCCTTATGTTGCAAGGTTTTAATTGCCTTCGTCGAGATGTGAAGTCTCACCCAGCGTTTCTCCTGTGGCCACCAAACCCGCTTCCACTGCAAATTTGCTTCTTGCAACTTGTGAGTGCGGTGGTGCGAGTGAGAAACTGCAAAACCGTTATTTGCCTTCTTCCCCGTTAGCTGACATTTCCGTGACATATTGCCCTCCAGATTACTGTTTTTTGCGTGCAGCCTCTCATTATAGCCGAAGGAAGTTCGGCAACGGATTCTGTCACGGATTTAACGGATGTAATATCAATTCCGGCTACGCCGGAATGATATAGAGGAGACGGCAGTGCCGTGTCCCTACAATTAATCACGGTAGGGACACGGCACTGCCGTCTCCTCATTTTGGCTGCTAATAATTCCA
>JAYTZD010000585.1:0-9981 GCA_043742065.1 Oscillatoriales bacterium | reverse complement strand
TTGGCGATCGGCTTTTCCACTTCTCGGTACTGCAATACCTCAACGTCGCCGTAGCGATCGAACACAACTGCTTTCATAGGTAATTTTTAGGTGTATTTTCAATAGAACACTCAATCGTGTACAATTATTATATAGCAGTTCTATTTCGTTTGTGAAGAAGATTTTTTGCCACAGAGGGCGCAGAGATAGAGATAGAGATTATGTGCATTGACATAATTACTATTAAATACCTCTAAAGACTCACTCTCACACCTTAGATGTTTTACTAATTTATTACTTTAGCCAGACGCTAAAAAAACATAAATAACTTATGTTTATATAAAAATATAGTCTGAGGGAAACTGATCATGACAACAGATAACGGAAGCAAAACAAAACGAGTTGCCATACTAATCGAAAATGGAGTTGAGGATTCCGAATTTCTAGTTCCTTACAACGCCTTGAAACAAGCAAACTTTGATGTAGTTGTCCTCGGTTCCCGGACAAATGAAAAGTATGCAGGGAAGCTGGGCAAATTAGCCATGCAAGCAGACGGAACTACCACTGAAGCAGTGGCGGCAGAATTCGATGCAGTCGTAATTCCTGGCGGTATGGCTCCCGATACAATGCGGACTAATCCGAATACAGTACGCTTTGTCAAAGAAGCTTTTGAAGCAGGAAAAATCGTTGCCGCTGTTTGTCACGGCCCGCAACTTTTGATTGAAGCCGACTTGCTAAAAGGCAAAAATGCCACAGGTTTCTTGGCAATCAAAACAGACATAATCAATGCTGGAGCTAATTACATCAATGAAGCTTTAGTAGTTGACGGCAACTTAATTACTTCCCGCCAACCAGGAGATTTAGCACTATTTACCACAGCAATTCTGGCTCGACTTGGTTACGGTGGAAAAGCAGTCGGTTTACCGGAAGAAACTGACACAAATGCAGAATGGTGGAAGTTAGCTAATGCTTGGGGTGGCTCCACACAAGGCGATATTGTGAAAGGTTTGAATACTGCCCTCGCAGGAGAACGCTATGCTGGTGAAGCATTTCAACATTATGCGGAAAAAACGCAAGACAGCGAATTGCGATCGCTCCTGACAGAAATGATTCAAAATAAACAACAGCACATCATCGCTCTCGAAACTAGACTCAACGATTTAGGTGAAAAACCTTCAATTCCTGCCCAAATTGCCGACAAATATGCTAAGCTCAAAGCCTCAATGCAAGGAACAGATGAAATGTTTTTGTTGCGGAGTACCCTCGGCGATTTACAAACAGGCGTTGTCGATCTCAACCACCTACGGGCGAAGTTTACAGATCCGGTATCAACTGCCATTTTTACAGACATAGAATCGGATTTGTCCCAGTATGAGCAGGCTGTTGCTAAAGTCTACCGCGCCCACGCTGTTTCCCAGGAAATTAAAGCTCCCAAACCTTCCACTAGCCCCGCTGTAAAAGTGTAATCAGCAGGCGGTTAAATAAGTTTGCAGTTGCACGTTGACCAAGAATTTCAAAGGTGGTACAAGCCCCCGGATTTATCCGTGGAATCAATCCAAAATCGAAAATCCTCAAGAAACAGCATTTATCCGTGGGGTCAATCTAAAATCTAAAATCTAAAATCTAAAATCGATTGACTCGCTTCGGCCTCCGCGCAACTGCAAACTTGTGCTGCGAAAAATTAAATCTACTCATTTCAGGTAAAATAAAACCTAAGACTGAAAAACAGGCACTCAAATAACCGCAAGGTGGAGGGTTTTATTCAATGGGTTCTATATTCGTTTCAGCCGGACACGGTGGCTTTGAGGGAAATCAGCGCGATCCAGGCGCGATGGCTTTTGGCACAAGCGAAGCCCAGGAACTTATTCTAATTCGGGATTTATTAGTACCTGAATTGCGGCGACGAGGCATAGAAACTTTCTCCGTGCCCGATACTTTGAGTTTAGTACAAACTATCGCTTGGATCAACGACCGCTGCCGCACGGGAGATGTAGCGATAGAAATGCACGCCGATGCTTTTTCAAATCCGCAGGTTCGCGGTTCCAGCGTGTTTTATATTGGTAGCAATCCCAAGCGAAAAGCCGATGCTGATTTAATCTTAAATGGCTATTTGCGCCGTCTCCCAGGGATGGTAAATCGCGGTGCAAAACCAGACACTGAAGCCGGTGTTGGTAGCCTTGGATTTTGCAGGCGCGTGGCTGTCCCTTCATTGTTGATGGAACTTGGTTTTTTGACTAATATTGACGATTTGCGAACATTTCAAACTCGCCGTCGTGATATTGCACTCGGACTCGCTGACGGACTCGAAGCTTGGTTGAAAAATACGGATTTGAAACCTTTACCAACACCTACACCAACACCTCCGCCTACGCCAACACCTACACCTACACCGACACCTACACCGACACCTATACCGACACCAACGCCGACACCAACACCTGTATATGCACTAATTAATATCAATATCAACGGTGCTGTACACGAAGAGAAGGGTATTTTGGTGAACGGAAATGCTTTCATTCCATCAGAAGTTTTGGATATTTTTGGTGTCCCACCCGCTGCGGTTGAGAGACGGATCACCTATAGGGGTGTAGTATTTGTACGGGCGATCGATTTGCGCGATCATGATATAGCAGTAGCCTGGGATCAGTCAACAACATCAGTATCCTTGCGATCGCGCCGTGATATCCTTTCAGGGGTGGGAAAAATCATGAATCGCGGTCAAACCACGGCTCAACAAATGACAGTATTCCTGATCAAAAACAATAGCAAAGCCCTGACACAATTTCCCACATTACCTCAAATTTATCTACAAGAAGCAACCGCCGAAAGCGTCAATCATGACCTAGCTTTTTGTCAAATGTGCTTGGAAACAAACTTTCTGAATTTTGGTGGTTCTGTCAAACCCGAACAATTTAACTTTGCTGATATGGGAGTAATTAGCACCACAAGTGCTGGCCTCTCATTTCCCGATGCCCGTACAGGAATTCGAGCACAAATTCAGCATCTAAAAGCCTACGGTAGCACAGAACCAATCAACCAACCTTTAGTCAAAGAAAACGTGCGTTTTAAGTTTGTAAAACGTGGTGTCGCACCCACAGTCAATGAATTAGTAGGACGCTGGAATGCCGACTCTCAATATGCACAAAAAATCCTGAATACAATCCGGTTGTTGTACGAAAATGCAGGTTTGTTATAACTGAGATCTTGCACTGATATTTCTCGTTACCAGGCTCTGCCTCGGTCGGGTGCATCTCAATGGTGTAAGGGCGAAGCATTCCGGCAGTAAATCTCTGGTTATCACTAATAAATTGTCTGCCGGAATGCTTCGCCCCTACGAATATATTTACAGAACTAAAATGCACCCCTCTGCCTCAAATAAAAAACGTTGAATATGTTAATCTTAAATTAGTAAATATAATTATGGCTTCCACTAATATCAATTTCTCCGACATTCAAAATCATTGGGCGAGAGAATTCATTGAAGGCTTAACCGAGAGAGCAATTATCAGCGGTTTTCCAAATCGCACTTTCGGCCCCAACACCAACTTAACCCGCGCCCAATTTGCCACCATAGTCAGCAAAGCATTCCCCACACCAGACAAACGAGCATACATTCCATTTACGGATGTTCCCGCTACCCACTGGGCCGCAGCAGCCATTCAAACAGCATTTAAAAGAGGGTTCATATCTGGCTATCCTAAGAACCTATTCAAACCAGAAAATAGGATTACCAGAGTTGAAGCATTACTTGCCTTAGTCAGCGGTCTTTTCGATGCAAGTGTTGCACCACCGACCAATATTGTGCTGTCAAACATCTATCAAGATAGCACAGAAATTCCCAACTTTGCCAAAAGTGCGATCGCCAAAGCTACACAAGCCGAAATAGTCGTTAATTATCCCAACTTAAAATTATTAAATCCCGCCGGAAATGCAACGCGCGCTGATGTTACAGCCTGGGTTTATCAAGCTTTAGTTTATTTAAAAAAAGCGCCAAAAATTCCATCTCAATACATAGTAACTATCGGTCAAAATCCACAGCCACCGTCAACAGTTCAAGTCAGCCATCAGCGAGAATTTCGGGCAGCTTGGGTAACAGCCGTGTGGAATATTGACTGGCCATCCAGCCCAAAACTCTCAACAGAAGAGCAAAAAAATGAAATGCTAAAAATCTTAGACAGATTACAAGCAATGAATTTTAATGCTGTTATCCTCCAAATTCGACCAGAAGGCGATGCCCTTTACGCATCCGAATTAGAACCTTGGAGTGCTTGGCTAACAGGAACCCAAGGAAAGCCACCAGAACCATATTATGACCCTTTAGAATTTGCCATTTCGGAAAGCCACAAACGCAACATCGAAGTTCATGCTTGGTTCAATCCCTACCGCGCCAAAGTTTCCGCGAAAACCTCTGCTAATGTCAGCCCACACATCTCAGTAACTAATCCCGAATCAGTCTGTGTTTGGGGCGACAAACTGTGGATGAATCCGGGAGTTGCGACAGTTCAAGACCGGACTTATAACGTCATTTTAGATGTAGTGAAGCGCTACGATATAGATGGCATTCACTTCGACGATTATTTCTATCCTTATCCGATTCAAGGCCAAGAATTTCCAGACAGCAAAACATACAATAATTATCGATCGCAAGGAGGTAAACTGAGTTTAGGAGATTGGCGCAGGGAAAATGTCAATACCTTAATTAAAAGAGTAGCAGCAGGAATTAAATCGACTAAATCCCACGTTAAATTCGGCATTAGTCCCTTCGGGATTTATCGCCCTGGACAGCCACCTGCAAGTCGCGGTTTAGATACCTACGAAGTGCTTTATGCTGACTCCAAAAAATGGTTAGAATCAGGTTGGGTAGATTACCTGACTCCGCAACTTTATTGGCGCATAGATGAAACAGCTCAAAGTTATCCCATGCTGCTGAATTGGTGGGTAGAAAATAACCCCAAGCAGAAACATATTTATGCTGGAAATAACTTGGGTTTACTCGATGGCAAAAAGTGGACGGCTGCGGAAATCAATAAACAAATTGAAATCACGAGAAACTTAGACGAAAAGTTAGCTTTGGGCAATATATTTTTCAGTATGAAATCTTTTAATGAAAATCGTCAGCAAATTTATGATGTTTTGAAATCGACTACTTATGCAAACCTTGCACTCGTTCCCGCGATGCCTTGGTTAAAGGGAACTCTGCCACCTATTCCGACTGCAATCGAAGTCAAAAAGGTGGCAGATAGCACGGTTTTGGGTTGGCGCAATTCTGGGGATAATAACATTAATGCTTGGACACTTTATCAAAAAACTGGCAATAGCTGGAAACTGATTAAAATTCTGAATGGGGAGATAGCAGAAGTAGCCATAAAACCGGGAACTTATGCTTTGTGCGCGGTAAGTAAAATGGCTTTGGAAAGTGCGGGAGTTGTGGTAGTGATTAGTTAATAGTGATTGGTAATTGGTAATTGGGAATTGGGAATTTGTTATTAGTCAACAGATATAGCAGTCGCCAAAGCTCCTTGGTCATTGAGCGAAGCGCCGTCCTGAGCGTAGCCGAAGGGTCGAAATGTCCACTTCGACTTCGCTCAGTGAACGGAAATATCCTAACCACCTTGGGGGTTGCTATATCTTCCTATAGATAGGAGACACCTTAAGAATAAGTGCGTTATCGTATGGTCAATATTTTTATGAGCAAAAAATCTTATGGTTCCCTTACGTGATGAAAATCCAACGCGGATCACTCCCTATGTTACCTATGGACTGATTGCTGCAAATGTGTTAGTTTTTTTATATGAACTCAGTTTGGGCGATCGCCAATTAACGCAATTTTTCTACTCTTGGGCCGTAGTTCCTTGTCAGTTAACTAATATCTGTCGAGTTTCCCTACCTGTTTCGGCATTTCCCGAATGGATAACGCTAATTTCCTCGCAATTCCTACACGCAGGCTTTCTCCACGTTGCCGGAAATATGTTATTTCTCTGGATTTTTGGCAACAATGTAGAAGACCGTTTAGGACACATAAAGTTTATCATATTTTACCTTACTTGTGGCGTTTTAGCATCCCTAACTCAGTGGTTTTTCGCATCAGCATCGGCGATTCCTTCTCTGGGTGCTAGTGGCGCGATTGCAGGCGTTATGGGAGCTTATATTCTCCGATATCCCCAAGCTAAAGTTCTGACATTACTTCCTTTGGGAATCTTCATTACTACAGTCAGAATACCTGCTTTCTTCTTTCTAGGATTTTGGTTTGTACAGCAAGCCTTTAATGGTCTCGCTTCCTTGAATACCCCGACTAATGTCGGCATGGAATCCGGGGGAGTTGCTTACTGGGCTCATGCTGGTGGCTTTGTTTTTGGTGCTATTCTTGGCCCTTTGTTGGGACTTTTTTCTGAAGATAGTGAGATTTAATTTTTCACCGCAGATGAATGCCAATGAATGCAGATTAACTGCCAACTCTTACCTCCCACATTCCGAATCCTAACCTGTCACAAGCGGTTTTTTGGGAATTTTGAATCGATCGGAACCCATATTGATTATGAGCAAGCTCAAAGATTTTTCGATCGCCACTGCCAGAATGATGCCCGTTATTATCCTGGCAGATGTCAGTCTGTCTGCCAGAAGAAGCTTATGATGAAGCAATTGGAGTTATCCCCAAAACTTAAATGACAAACCCCAAGCCAACTGACTACGCTGCTCTTATCCGCGCTGTGGCTCAGGGCGGCGAACGAAATCATCCTGAGTGGCTAGACCCCGGACAGCAGTTATGTTCTCCTAAGTATGGACAAAGCGAGGTTATTTCTTGGGTGGGAAACACACTCATAGTAAAGTTTCCCGGATACTCGATTCCCGTTCAATACAAAAATTGGCAGCAAGCTGTTGAAAAAAGTGAAATCGCCCCTTGGGATGCACCTGCAACACCAGAATCCTTATCTGAAGCCTCAGAAAGTGCGACAGGTGAAGTACAGCCTGCTAGCTTTTCTCAGGTAAGCGCAGCAGAAATTGCCGCTATTCCTCAACCCAAATTCCGAAACATCGCGCAAGAGTTAGCTTCAAATCTTACCGCCGTTCGCATTACCCAACCCGCCTCTGGTTCCTTGTACGGCATCCCCAAAGATTTGCCTTGGGTCTTACAAAACGCCCTTCGGAGATTGAAAATCAACGAACTATATTCGCATCAAGTTGAAGCTTTGACGTACCTGCGAAAGGGCAGCGATTTAAGTATTGTCACTCCGACAGCATCGGGCAAAACCCTGTGCTACAACCTCGCAATTCTCGAAGATTGTCTGAACCGCCCTCAAACTTCCGCGCTGTATATTTTTCCGCTGAAAGCTCTAGCTTTCGATCAGTTTCGCAAACTCCAAGGTATTGTCGGAACATTTCCCCAAGAACAGCGGGTTAAAGTGGGACAAATGACAGGGGATACTCCCTGCAACGAACGTTTGGAACTCTTTGTTCCTCATCCCCCTAATATTTTAGCGGTCAGTCCCGATTTGCTGCATCATCAATTAGCAAAGATCCCGCGCGTGCAACAATGGGAACGCTGGCGAGAATTTTTGCGACGATTGCGTTGGGTAGTTATTGATGAAAGCCATACCTATACAGGCGCGTTTGGAGCTCATTTTGCTAACCTAATGCGCCGTTTGCGTAGGGCTGTAGACAGCGTGGGAGGCAACAGCAGCCAGCTCCAATTTATTTGTTCTTCTGCTACTATTGGAAACCCCCAAGACATGGCAATGCGATTTAGCGGTAGAACGTCTCAACCCGAACGGCTGCATTTAATTGAAGGCAGCGGGGCGAGCAATGCTGGAAGGACTGTTCTGTGTTTAGCTCCCAGCGAGACAGCGAATTCTGATGGTTGCAAGATTGTATTATCTTGGCTGCAACAAGACTTGAGCGGAATTGTTTTTTGCAATAGTAGAGGAGCCGTTAAGAAGCTTGTAGATTTAATTCAAAAAGAAAGTACGCGACAGGGAAATAGTTATTTAGCGCGAAAAGTGACTGCTTTCTACGGCTCTTTAAAAACCGACCGCCGCCGAGACATCATCAGCCAACTGCAAGCAGGAAAAATTAAAGTAATTATTTCCACATCAGCACTAGAAGCAGGTCTGGATTTACCGGAATTAGATTGCTGTTTGGTGAGGGGATATCCCGGTTCCATTATGTCTTTTCGCCAGCGACTGGGACGTGCCGGAAGAGTCAATCCGGGATTGGTAATTTTCTTGCCAGTTGCCCAAAATCCCCTAGACTACTACTACGGCAAGTATCCAGAGCAACTGCTATCGGGAGAAGTAGAAAGCGCCGCCTTTAATCCAAATTACCCTACCATTGTCAGCAAACACCTTGAATGCTGCTGCGTCGAAAGCGGTTTGCCTGCTGTTGAAGTAGAAAGTCGATTTGATGCTGTTGGAGGTGCGGTTGCTGAGGGACTGTTGGAGCAACAGAGACTCTCCCTCTCTCCCAACGGTACGCTCCGAGGGCGAGGAGAACCCCATCAAGCAGTCAATATTAGAGGTAGCGCTATAGATGCTATTGAATTAATTGACGAGAATACGGGAGAATCCTTTGAAGAAATGCCGCGCGACACTGCCTATCGAGAAGTCTTTCCCGGTGCTATTTACATGGCTTTTGACGAAGGCAACCGTTTAGTTACTTATCGGTGTCAGAGCTTAGATATCGACCAAAACAAAGCAATACTCCAGCCATTTGAAGAAGACCCCAGCTTATATACTGAACCCGATTTAGGCTTGCAAATCAAACTTTTAGAAAACCTAGAAACCCCCCGAATTATCCCTACAGGTTTACCCGAAGGAAGGCTGAGGTTAACTTTGGGATGGGGCGAGATTACATGGCAAGTAACGGGTTACAAGCTTTACAAAAAAGAATACCGACACACTTGTACTAACGTCAAATGCCGCAGCCACCAACAGCTCCTGGAAGGCAAAGTATGTAAGTCTTGCGGTCGGACTTTGAAATCGATCGAAATAAATAAACTTATTGACGCAGTAGGATTCGATCCGCCCTATCAAATACAATACCAAGCTCCCGTCGTTAAAGTCGAAGTAAATCCGCCTCTGATTGCCGCAATTACAGGTGAAGTTGACCGCCACAAAGCTAGTGCAAGATCCCAATATGGAAATGATCTTCCTCAAGAGTTGAAGGGTTTGTTTGCGGGCAATGCAGTTACGGTTGCCCTGCACAGTATGGCTCATCAAATTCAACTAGCTGTTCCCCTAGTCGTCCTTTCCTCTACTCGCGATGTTAACTGTACGGTAGAAAGAGATCATTCGGGTATCATCGCTTATTTTTTCGATACCACAGATGGGGGAAATGGAGCATCTGAAGAAATTGGGAAGAACCTACCGCTATTTGCTGCTAAAGCGAAGTCTTTAGCCTTAACTTGCGAGTGTTCTGACGGGTGTCCTAAATGCTTGTTCCAGATAGGCTGTCCCCAGCAAAATGAGGGACTGCACAAAAAAGTCGGTCTGTTTCTGCTCGAAGCAATAGCTGCAGATTCTTCAACTAATACCAGTTCTCCAAAATGATGCAGCAGTAGGTTGATTGTATGAGATAAACCCAACGATGTAGATTGTAGCATTTTCTTGGGAACTGATATTAGTGGTTTCAAACCCCTTCCTAGATGAAAGTAAAGTCAAATGCCGACTGGGCAGAAACACCAGTCACACCATTTAACTTAGCTAAAATCCGAGAATCAGCGCCGTTGAGATTATTACCATTGCCATCATAAATGATGTAAGTGTTACCACCAGTATCATAGGAAAATAAGAATGCTGTTCCTCCTAAAATATTAGATGAAACGGTTGTTTGTACTGGCAATAAAACTTGGTTCGTGCTGGTAACATTCGGGAATCCGGGGGCAAAATTGAACTGATCGGCGATCGGCACTCCGAGACCAGTAAAGTCAGTAATTAAATCGTATCCGCCCTGGGCGATCGCAGCATTGATTGCAGCCGAAGAAGCAGCATCAAAAGTTGGGCCTCC
>JAYTZD010000584.1:0-5029 GCA_043742065.1 Oscillatoriales bacterium | reverse complement strand
AGCCCCGATGGCAAGCTGCTGGCAACTGGTAGTGATGACCAGACTGTGAAACTGTGGCGGTGGGATTTTGATTATTTAGTCAAAGAAGGCTGCAATTACATAGACAATTACCTTATACCTAATCCTAATGATGAGGATGCCCGTGAAATTGAACGGGATTTGTGCAAAAAGCTTTGACAATTTTAGATAGAAAACTGCATAAAAACCCCCACCTCAACCCATATAAAAATCAAACCTTTGCCAAACCTCTTTCCCAAACCCTTACCCACAAACAACCATGACCAACCAAACCCCCAACTTCTACGCCCTCCTCATCGGTATCGATTTCTACTTCCCCCATCGCTTACTAGAAGGTAACTACTACAAAAACTTGCGGGGATGCGTCCGAGATATTAACCACGTCGAAACCTATTTAAAAGACACCTTCAACCTCACCCCTGACCAAATTATTAAACTCACCGCTACTGCTTCGGACAATCCCAACCAACCCCAAGAACCCCCAGAACTTTTACCCACTTATGAGAATATCGTCGCCAAATTCAAAGAACTAACCGCCAAAGCCCAACCCCAAGACCGAGTATATATTCACTACTCCGGTCACGGCGGACGGGCGAAAACTATTTATGAATATCTCAAGACTGTTGCTGATTTAGATCAAGCCTTAGTTCCCACAGATATCGGTCAACCAAATTCCCGCTATTTGCGCGATTTAGAATTTGCCAAACTCCTAGAAGAAATGGTCAAAAAAGAGTTACTTGTCACCTTGGTACTCGATAGCTGTCATTCCGGTGGCGCAACTAGAGAAATAGAAACAGAGGACTGGAGTGTACGCGGTGGCGGTTTTGTTGACACCACTCCGCGACCTACAGATAGTTTAGTTGCACCGCTTCACGAATTAGCCGAAAATTGGCAAAATTTAACAGAAAATAGCCGCAATATTACGGTGGTTAGTGGTTTGTTACCCGAACCTAAAGGTTATACTTTAATAGCAGCTTGTCGGGATAATGAATTCGCTTTTGAAGGTGTTTTTGAAGGAACAGAACGCAACGGTGTTTTAACTTATTTTTTACTAAAAGCTTTGCGAGAATTTGGCACAGAAATCACTCTTGAAGATTTATATAATCGCATTTCTAATCTAGTTCACAATCGCTTTGACAGACAAACGCCGATGTTGATTGGCGAGACCGATCGCACTTTTTTTGGCGGTCAATCTGTCGTTGCTAGCCGTAACGCTCCGGTGATGCGAGTAGATATTAGCAAAAACCAAGTTCAATTGCAAATCGGTGAAGCTAGCGGTATTAAAGAAGGTGCAGAATTCGAGATTTTTAAATTCAGAACGAGGGATTTTCAAGACAGCCAAAACCGCATTGCCAAGGTTAAAGTAGTAGAATTAGGAGCTTCCGACTGTTGGGCAGAAGTAACACAGCTATTTGGTTTCAGAGGCATCAATTCTAAATTAGCAGCAGGAACGATCGAAATCGGTTCACCTGCTGTTTATTTATCACCAGGGTTGAAACAAATTCGTAAAGTTCGGGTTATTTTGCCTGACCCGTTACCACAAATTCCGGGTGTAAATGTGGCATTACTTCCGGCTCTGCTGGAAACTAAAAAAAAGGATGTTGAAGGTCATCGCTGGATAGAATTCTGTTCGGAATCAGAAAAAGATGAAAATGTGGATTATTTTGTTTCCCTGAATTCAATCGGGGAATATTTTATTTTAAATAGTCAGAAAGAACCAATCAAAAATCTGCTTTTTCCGATCAAAATCGATGAAAGTGAATCAACAGAAAGGCTCATTAACCGCTTAATTCATGTTGCCAGATATGAGAGTATTTTGGATCTGGATAATGAGGATGCTTTTGCTCAATTAAATGGCAAACTTAAGGTTGAAGTGGTTAAATCAGTCAAACGGCAACCTGTAGTTTTAAATGTTGATGGTAAAGTTCCTGTATTGGAAGAACAGGAAAAAGGTGTTGATTTAATAATTCGCAATGAATCCAATCGAACTTTAAATATTACTGCCTTGAACCTAGATGCGGATTTTAGTATTTCAAAATTCTATCCCGAAGGTGCTACTTATGAGGTGGTAGAACCCGGACAAAAGATCAGAAGAGAACTTAATCTATCATTGCCAGAAAAATATGAGGAAGCGGTAAATGTAATTAAAGTATTTGCGACGGTGGATGGAACGAATTTTCAATTGTTGGAATTGCCACCATTAGACCAATCTCGGAAAGGGGTTGAGCATCCAGAACCTACGAATGCTTTAGAACAATTATTGGCGGCGGTTGTGGATGAAGATAACCCTCAGCGAAAGATTACGGTTGTTACTGATGCTAGTGAGGAATGGACGACGGAAAAAGTGGAAGTGATGGTGAGAAAAATATAGTGCAACCATCTCGATTAACTAATATAGCCTTTCTCAGTAACATGAGGTACTATCGGGCATCGGGCATCGGGCATCGGGCATACCTCACTTTCTTGAGAACCGCTATAGTGCAAGCATCTCGATCAACTAATAACGAATAACTAATAACAAATAACTAATAACAAATAACTAATACATTTGCGATTCAATTTCGTCAAAAGTAACAAAACGTTCACCGGGCAATAAAACGGGCTGCAAAGCAAAAATTAGCTGACCTCGATCGCTTCCTTGGCTGACAACTACACCGACGGGACGCTGCATCTGCTCGGAATGCACTTTCAGATACATACTATATGCCGATCGAGCAGCTCGGATCAAATTGGGAGCTAGCAAGCTATGACGATCGGAAATTTCTATCCTGGGTTCTGGGTTAGGCTGGTATCGGGTCACTGGAAACTTATGATAATGGTGTATAGGTCTAGCTATTGGTGTTGAGTTTAGATCGATCGAACATACCTTGTTTTTAAAGAATAGACTTAGGTGGAAATTAATAGATTAACCTACAATACTCCCTTGGCAGAGCTCGAACTGCGACTGCGATCGCTCCTTCCGGCCTCACTGTACGCCGCTGCGTGGGTGGATTCATCCCCGGCAACCCTAATCAGAGTTTTCGAGCACTTACGCACCCTCCGCTACATTCTGAATGACTACGTGCCCAAACAGGTTTCGGAATTCCCCCCCCATCCAGGCGAGGTGAGTTACCAATGGCAAGCAGGCACTCTGCTGTTTACAGATTTGGCTGGGTTTACATCGCTGTTGGAAGCAAATGCGGCCCTGGGAGGCAAAGGCGCTCAAACCCTCCTAGGCGTGATTAACGACTATTTCGCCTCGATGATTGAAATTGTCAGTAAATCCGGCGGGGATTTGCTGGAATTTACCGGAGACGCAATGCTGGTGCAGTTTTTGACAGACATTCGCCAAGAGGATACAGCTAGAGCAGTCCGTGCTGGTTTACGGATGCAGCGAGCAATGGCTAAATTTGCCTGTATTGAAACAGCACGGGGTATTTTGTCTTTGAAAATGCGGGTAGGAATTCACTGTGGGCGTTACATTAGTGCGGACATCGGTACCCCGCTGCGGATGGCTCATGTGCTTCTGGGGCATTCAGTGCAGCAAGCCAAGCAAGCTGAGGGTTCTGGGACTGTGGGAAGGGTGTGTTTGACGACAAATTCTAGCTTGTGTTTGGGAGAGCAATTTCGCTTTGAACCAGGAGCACCGGGTTATTTGTTGGTGGTGGACGATCTGACGGACGATCGACTGGGGGAATATGATATTACTTTGACTAGACGGCGGATGCCAAGTTCCGTATTGCTCGATCGCAGTATTTCGGGCCTGGTGAGCGAAATCCAGGAAGCTGTCAAACGAGTTGAACCCCTTGCTAGCTATATTCCCAAACCAATTCTGAGACTGCTAGTAGAAAATGCTAACCAGCGCAAAATTCCACCAGATTTTCCCGAACCAACGGTGATGTTTGTCAATTTAATCGGCTTGCCTGATTCTATCGACAAAGCTTCACCGCAGGAAGAAGTCGCTTTGATAGTCGCTTGTTCCCGTGTTTTTTCGTCGATCGATGCTGTAGTCTCAGCTAAAGGAGGCGTGTTGCAAAAAGTAACCGCACACTTGAAAGGTTCCGATATGCTGATCTATTTTGGTGTTCCCGATGCTCACACAGATGATCCTGCTCGTGCAGCTACTGCGGCTCTTGCCATCCGAGATATTATTGCAGCTTTACCTCCGGCAATTATCGACGCTCAAGCGGTGAATGTGACTTGTCAAATTGGGCTATCCCAGGGGCCAGTGTTTGCTGCGGAGGTTGGGGAACCACGGGGACGCAGGGAGTTTAATGTCTTGGGAGATACGGTGAATACTGCCTCTAGGTTGATGAGTACGGCGGGAGAAAATCAGATTTTGATTACTCAAAGGGTGTTTGAGGCGATCGCTCTAGAATTCAATTGTGAGGCTTTAGGAGCTGTTGCTCTCAAGGGTAAATCCGCTCTGACTCCGATTTTTGCTCTGCACGGTTCCAAGGTGGAGAAGGGAAAAAGTGGCATCTAAATTACTGACGTCAATCGCAGATCCTAAATTCCGATCGATTGCCTACAACCGAAACCGGACTGAAGAAAATGTGTCCGACAATGCGATCGGATTGTACGGCAACGAAGGACAATGTAGACGAAATTCCCCGCAGGCGATCGACTAAATTAGCCTCATTTTCTCGCCCGAATGCTGCAATATTCACTTTGCGAACGGCTTCTACATCTTCTAGCTTTTCAGTACGAATATCCATCACAAATTCAATTGTAACATCGGGTCGATCGGGCAGACGAAATGCTACGCAAACCGTCGCGTGCCTATCAGTTACGGTTCCGGAAATCACTCTGAAACCCGCTCCATCACTCCACCGATTGCAGCAGCAACCTTGTACCCAATCCGAATCCCAAAGAACCGACCGTTCGGATTCTTTTTCCGCAACTGCCGTGCGGATGCTAAACCCATTTTGTCTACTGCGTAATCGCCTGTTTCGATATCAATGATGACCATTTTGCCGATATTCTCTTCTCGCTCTACTTCTTGACGGATTTGCTCATCATAGAGCTTCTC
>JAYTZD010000583.1:0-2519 GCA_043742065.1 Oscillatoriales bacterium | reverse complement strand
ATGTGCTAGTAAATAATGCTGGATTTTACTTGTCTGGGTTGATGCAGTATACGTCACTAAATGACTGGCATCGAGTCATGGATACCAATTTTTGGGGCTATGTGCATACGATTCAGGGGTTGCTGCCGCAGTTTTTAGCACGGGGGAGTGGGTCGATCGTGAATGTTGTCTCGTTTGGTGGCGCAACCCCGGTGCCGGAGATGACAGCGTTTTGTGCAAGTAAATATGCGGTAACGGGCTTGACGGATACACTGCGGTTGGAACTCGCTCCCAAAGGGATTCAGGTGTGTGCGGTTCATCCTGGCGTGATTAATAGCAACTTTTTGGAGCGGGCGATTTTTCGGGGTCAAGACGCGGCGCAGGTTGAGGAGCGGCGCAAGCAGCTTCAGGCGATGGTACAAGCTCCTTGGGTAAGTCAGCCTGAAGACATTGCTGACGCGATTTGGAGTGCGGTTCGATCAGGTAAATCGGAGGTAATTGTGGGGCAACCAATGACGGCAACTAAAGCTCTGCAAGTCGCTGCTTGATTCATCAGGAACAGTGTATAGCAGT
Organism: Oscillatoriales bacterium; assembly: GCA_043742065.1. Lineage (GTDB taxonomy): Bacteria > Cyanobacteriota > Cyanobacteriia > Cyanobacteriales > Microcoleaceae > Microcoleus. The sequence continues at coordinate 1,967 of JAYTZD010000583.1, read as the reverse complement.
CGCCATTATTAAAAATGCCGATCGACAAATTACTACTTGTCGATCGGCATTTTTAATAATGTGTATGAAAGTAACTTTCAGGACAAGTCAAATAACAAAATTTTAGCGTTAGATTCGATGCTTAGTTCCAGCAATTCTGGACTGTTGACTTGTACCCCATCACCTTCTTGCAATAATGACTCGCCATTGAGCGTCGCGATCCCGCGTGTGACGGTGGGGAAGAGTCTGTATGCCAGATGGGAAGTCGCCTTCGATCTGATCGTAGTGACCTCCGGTTGTGGTGGCATCGGCAATGATGTTGAAGCGAGTACCAAAAAACTAAAGAGGTTGTGTCATGAGATTGCTCCTATTGATTAATTGGTTATTTATCAGGAAATTGGGTTTAAAACCCCGTCACTTCGGCTACGCGGTTCCTGAGCGGAGCCGAAGGGCAGCACATCGCCTGATAGGACGGCTTTTTCTAGGAAATTGCTCCGTCAGAAATCCTCATGTATTTGGGTAGATATAGTTGACTTGGTAGTATCAGTGGCGGTTGGAGTCAATAGCTTGTAAAGATTCTGACTTTTTAACACACGATCCAGGGCTGTTTGATTCTCTTGTAGGGGCTGCCCCCCCGTGGCTGCCCCAATCCTTGAAACACCTAACAAATCGTCGATGAGGAGGGTAGGCACGGGGGCACTACCCCTACAAAATCCTCGTTTTCTGGAGAATGAAACAGCCCTGACACACGATCGCTTTTGCCTCAAAGCTTTTCATCCATTTTGCGTACAAGTTTTACTCATAATGGAGCGATCGTTCTTGTACACATTTAAAGTCCCCTTGCCTTGATGATCTCCCTTACCACCAAGCACTTGATATTTATAGTTGCCATTCTGAAACTGATAAACTTGAGCCGCTCCTGTATCGTCTCTAGTTCCCTTGCCCAAACTTAAATTACCTTGAGGACTTGTAGAACGGTAGAGAAGTTCGCCAGAATTATACCTTTTCCAAACATTAACGTTGTATCCACTTTGACACTTCAAACTGAGTACCAAGTCAGCAGTAGAATCAGCCGAGGCTGGTAAGACGAGATAAGTTGAAACACCAGTCATCAAACCAAGCAGTAACGCAAATCGCTTCTGTAGTATTTTCATCGTTTCCTCCTGTAGTTTTGAGCGTTCAGTTTTTTTCTGATCTGCTGCTACTGCACAGTGGCAGTGGCAGCCGCTTCAATTAGCGGTCAAGACCGAAACACACATAGGCAGCTAACAGAGCGAGTCCAACCGGGTGCATCCCTGTTTTGCAAAAATATTCGTAGGGGCGAAGCATTTCGGCAGTAAATCTCTGGTTATAACTAATAAATTGTCTGCCGAAATGCTTCGCCCTTGCAAAATAGAGATGCACCCGTCCAACCGCCTGGTTGATGAGCATGAGTGGCAGTTCAACAGTTGACAGTTGACAGTTGACAGTTGACAGTTTAAGAGCGACCTCTACCTAGAAGGAAAAGGATTGGAGTAATGAATAGTCTGATTTTAATTTCTCCCTCACTCGTGTTCCGGCTTTCAACCAATTCTTTCTGGTAATTGATAAACATGAAACCTCTCGAAAATGTTTAGTTTTATCGTGACTTAGACGAAAACCTTCGATCGATAGGTTCTTTAATGAGTGTCTGTCATGTCACGTTTTTGTAATTTTTTTGATTCAAGATGCTGTAGCGCCACCATCGATAACTAAAGGCTGTCCCGTGATGTAACTAGCCGCATCAGAACATAGAAAAATAACGGCTTGAGCAATTTCCGCTGCCTGAGCCATGCGACCCATTGGAACCGTAGAGGCAATACTATCGATCGTGATCCCCAGTGGCTCAAATGAGCGATCGAGCATCTCAGTAGCGATCCAACCAGGATTGACGGCATTAATCCGAATCCCCTGTTTGGCATAGTCGAGAGCCGCCGATCGCGTCAAACCCATCACCGCGTGTTTGCTAG
>JAYTZD010000582.1:0-10030 GCA_043742065.1 Oscillatoriales bacterium | reverse complement strand
CTCTCAGCAGGTGGGCTAGTCCGCGTTTGAGCCGGTAGTCGGGACTGTCGCCTTCTAGGGATTGTAAGCGTTTGTCTAGTTCGCCTTGGGTTTTGCCGATCGACTCTTGAAAGCAATCAATCATTTCGGTAGCTGCTTCTAGGTTTTTAGCATCTATCTTGAGGCGTAATGGGATGATTGATTCGCCGTTTTGACGGTGGCTTAGGAGGTCTGTTGGTAGCATTTGTTATTTTTAACGAACCGCGAAGGCGCTAAGGACGCGAAGGGAAGAGGGAGAGGGAGAGAGGGAGAGAGGGAGAGAGGGAGAGGGGGAGAGGGGGAGAGAGGGAGAGAGAGGGGGAGAGAGGGGGAGGATTTTTGATATGGAATCGAAATAGACAATTTAAATGCACAATAGCTTACCAAGGGATATCATCATCATTGTGTTCTCCCCATTTGGCTGGTGATTCTGCTGCTTTTTTTGTCGTCTCTCGATTCACTCCATAAATGGGTGTCGGTTTGACTGTTTCTAATTTCTGATATTCTGGCTTTGGTGGTTCTATTTGTGGTTTCGGTTGGGGTTTCTCGACTTGCATTCCTCCTCGACGGCGCTGGGATGTTCTTTCTTCACTGGTATTTTCGGTGACGACTTCATAGAGAATTGCTAGTTTATTCACATCGCTGCTTTTTCGCAAAACCCTACCCAATCTTTGGATGTATTCGCGTTCGCTTCCGGTGCCTGATAATATAATGGCAATTCTGGCATCGGGAACATCAACTCCTTCATTGAGAACATGGGAGGCGACGAGGGTTTTGTATTCGCCGCTGCGGAACTTTTGCAGGATTTCATGGCGTTCTTTGACTGGGGTTTGGTGAGTGATTGTGGGAATCAGAAATTCTTGGGATATTCGGTAAACTGTGGCGTTGTCTGCTGTGAAAATTAGGGTGCGTTGGGGGTAATGTTTTTCTAGTATTTCGGCGAGGATTCGCAGTTTTCCTTCGGTACAAAGGGCGATGGCTTTGGCTTGGTTGTGGGCTAGCATGGCACCTCGTCCCAAGGGCGATCGCGCGCTTGCCATGATAAACTTTTTCCATCCTTCCAGGCTGGATATTTTGATGTTAGACTGTTTGAGGAAGTCGTTGCGAATTGCCATGAGTTCGCCATACCGATCGCCTTCTTCTTTTGACAGTTTTACCATGATTTGGACTATCTTGTGTTCGGCTAAAGCATCGCCGGCTAAGTCTTCTGGTCTTCTGCTGAACACTGTCGGGCCGATCAGGAAGTGTAAATCACTGTGGCGTCCGTCTGTGCGATCGGGTGTTGCTGTCAATCCTAGTCGATAAGGCGCGATCGCATATTCGGAAATTACTCGAAAAAAATCCGTGGGTAAGTGATGACATTCGTCAAAAACCAACAAGCCATATTTATTGCCCAAAGTTTCTGCATGAATACTTGCGCTATCATAAGTTGCTACTAAAATTGGCGTTTTGTCCCGCGAACCTCCGCCCAACAATCCGATTTCGATTTTGGGAAAAGCAGCTTTTAAATTAGCATACCACTGATGCATTAAATCGAGAGTTGGTACTACAATTAATGTACTCCGATTAGTAACTTGCATGGCTAATTGTGCCAAGTAAGTTTTGCCGGAAGCGGTGGGAAGAACGACAACTCCTTGACTACCGGCTTGTCGCCACGCAGCCAGGGCTTGTTCTTGATGTGGGTAAGGCTGCATTTCTACGCTGGATACGAGTTCGAGTTCTTCGTAGGCGCGGGCTTCGTCAGTGAAGTTGATAGACTCGCCCTGAAGACATTCTACCAACGGGCGGTAGTGAATTGCTCGAATGCGGAATTTTTCGACGCGATCGTCCCATGTCGCAAAATCCACCCACTCTCTACCCTTTGGTGGCGGATGTAGCAGAAGAGTTCCGCGATCGAATGTTAATGTAGGTGTGCGTGACATTTTTTTTAAGACCTGAGTCGCTGCTGTTAAATTATAAGTGACTGATAGTGAGTTACATTCGATCGAGCTATCGCTGCAATTTGAGGTTATAGATGGAAATCGGCGTCCCCAAGGAAATCAAAGATTTAGAGTTTCGAGTTGGACTTAGCCCTACAAGTGTCCGGGCTTGTTCGGACAAAGGCCACACAGTTTTTGTCGAAACTGGTGCCGGTACTGGGGCAGGTTTCGCCGACGAAGATTACATTCAAGCAGGGGCGAAGATTGTCTCAAAGCCTACTGATGTCTGGAATCGAGAACTAATTGTTAAAGTTAAGGAACCCTTACCTGCTGAGTATCCGCTGATTCAAAAAGAGCAGTTGCTGTTTACATATTTGCACTTGGCAGCCGATCGCACACTAACCGAACACTTAATCGACAGCGGAGTCCAAGCCATCGCCTACGAAACCGTCGAACTCCCTGACCGGAAATTGCCACTGCTAACGCCAATGAGTATTATTGCAGGGCGTTTGGCCGTGCAGTTCGGCGCTCGGTTTTTGGAACGCCAGCAAGGTGGCCGAGGCGTACTTTTGGGAGGTGTACCAGGGGTAAGACCGGGCAAAGTTGTGATTTTGGGCGGCGGAATCGTTGGCACGGAAGCAGCGCGTATTGCTGTAGGAATGGGCGCTAGAGTGCAGATTTTGGATGTAAATGTCGATCGCCTCGCCTATTTAGAAAGTCTATTCGGTTCCAGAGTCGAATACCTCTACAGCAGTCCTTTGCAAATTGAAGCCATTATCCCCGATGCTGATTTGTTAATCGGTGCGGTTTTGGTGTTGGGCAAAAAAGCTCCTATTCTGGTTTCTCGCGAATTTGTTGCTAAAATGCACCCCGGTTCTGTGATTGTTGACGTAGCAGTTGACCAAGGCGGTTGCGTGGAAACTTTGCGGGTAACTTCTCACACAAATCCTACCTATGTTGAGGAAGGCGTGTTGCATTATGGCGTACCAAATATGCCCGGTGCCGTGCCTTGGACTGCGACTCAAGCTTTGAATAATAGCACTTTGCCTTATGTTTTGCAATTGGCAAATTACGGGATTAAAGCTTTGGAAATTAATCCGAGTTTGGCCAAGGGATTGAATGTGCAGAAGCACCGATTGGTGCATCCTGCTGTGCGCGAAGTTTTCCCAGATTTGGCTGATTCTTGAGGCAATTTTTTTGAGAGAGTAATAAAGGGGATCGCTAATCTGCGCTTACAAGCAAGGCGATCGCACCATCTTCCAGCCAAAAATGTTAAATAACAAAATTGGATGATTTTTGTTATTATGGGGTAGTAGTTGACTCAAATAGGTGACTCAACATATAGATGCTAACTTGAATTTTGAGGAAATTCTATGACAGCAGTGATTACGGAACATATTGAAATTACTCCGGGAGTGTGCGGTGGTAAGCCGCGGATAGCAGGACATCGGATTAGAGTTCAAGATGTTGTCATTTGGCACGAACAGATGGGAATGTCTCCTGATGAAATTGTGTCGCGGTATCCCACAATTACTTTAGCAGATGTATACGCAGCCTTGACTTATTACCACGACCATCTTGAGGAAATTCGACAACAAATGCAGGAAAGTGAAGCTTTTGTCCGGGAATTGCAAGCAAAAACTCCTTCCAAGGTACAGCAGAAATTGAGAGGGCAGAATCTTGGAAAAGATCCGATTTCATTGTGATGAACAAGTCGAACGGGCGATCGCAGAAGCTTTGAGAAGGCGCGGTATTAATGCTACCACTACACCGGAAGCACGACTTTTAGGTGCTGCTGATGAAGAACAGTTAGCTTTTGCGATTTCTCAAGAACGAGTAATCTTTACCCAAGATGATGATTTTTTAGCACTTCATCAGCGGGGTTTAGAGCATTGCGGTATCGTTTACTGTCATCAAAACAGTCGTTCACTGGGTGAAGTTGTGCGCGGTTTGATTTTGATTTGGGAGGTACTGGAACCGTCGGATATGCAAAATCATATAGAGTTTATTTGAAAAAGGCGATTCCCTACGGGAAGGGCTTCAAAAAAGATGTAATAGCAATTTAGAGATCCCTCGCTCCCTTGAATAAGGGGACAAGAGTATTTCTCAAAGTTCCCCTGATTACTCGCAGCCCCGAATCAAAAAATATTTTCCAAAACACTTGACAAATTGGCGAATATACGCAATAATAGTGATTCGTGACAAATGCGGAACTGGCGGAATTGGTAGACGCGCATGATTCAGGTTCATGTGGTGCAAGCCTTCCGGGTTCAAGTCCCGGGTTCCGCATCTCACAGGCAGAAGGTAGTCTGGGGTTAACCTGATACAGGCAAATGACCCCATTCACTCTGCTAAATCAAACAATGCTGACAAGTATTCAAAATCCCCTAGTCAAAGAAATCCGTAAGCTCCATAGCTCGAAGGGACGCAGGGAACAACAATTATTTTTACTCGAAGGGACGCATTTGCTGGAGGCAGCTTGCGCGGTAAATCACCCGCTAGAAACGGTTTGTGCGACTCCAGAATGGGTTGAGCGGCACGGTGGACTGTGGGAGAAAATTTGTAGTTTAGCCGATCGCACCGAATTAGTTAGCTCAAAAGTATTAGAGTCGATCGCCACTACAGTCCAACCAGACGGTATTATCGCCACCGCACCACGCACCGCTACCCCACCGGCAGAAATCTCAACTTTGGGAATAGCCTTAGAAACCATCCAAGATCCCGGTAACTTAGGAGCGATCGTCCGTACGGCTGCGGCTGCTAATGCCGATGGTTTGTTGGTTAGTGCAGATAGTGCTGATTTAGACCATCCAAAGGTGTTGCGAGCTTCCGCAGGAGCCTGGTTTAAACTACCAATGGCAGTCAGTCCAGATTTAACCGTCGAAGTTTCGCAATGCAAAAACCGAGGGATGCAAATTTTAGCAACCGTTCCCAACGCTAGTTTGACCTATTGGGAAGTAGATTTGCGAGTGCCGACTTTGATAGTTTTGGGCAACGAAGGTTCTGGTTTGTCGGCAGAATTGATCGGTTTGGCCGATCGACAAATCCAGATTCCTCTCAATCGCAGCGTAGAATCACTCAATGTATCGATCGCTAGTGCCTTGATTTTATACGAAGCTCAACGGCAAAGAAGTCAGTAGTCATTAGTCAGTAGTCATTAGTCATTAGTCATTAGTCATTAGTCATTAGTCATTAGGTAGATTAATGCCCGATGCCCACAATGCCCAATGCCCTATGCCCGATGCCCGATGCCCATTTAAAATTTACTCTCCTCGCACAGCAACTCAACCGTACAGAAAATAAATGTAAAGAAATGTAGTCAAACACTCTCACAAATGTTAAGATTCTTAACATAAGGTAGCATTGTGAATCCCCAAGCAAAACCCAACCTGAGATGGGGGCAACAGGGAATAGCAGCTAGCTACCATAAAAACGAAGCCTCTTCAAATGCAAGGAAAGCGCAAGTCCCCGCCCGCTTTCCTTCACAAAAAAAACTAGGGGTTTGCTTTTATCAGCAAACTCTTAGAGGCACTGATCCTCAGCCGGAAAAGCTCATGAAAACTCTTAAGTCCTCAGATACAGATTCTGTTCGCGCTTACTTGCAAGAAATTGGTCGCGTTCCCTTGTTGACCCATGAGCAAGAAATACTCTACGGGAAACAGGTACAGCGATCGACCGTACTGAATCAGGAAAAAAATATTGTAGCCGAAGAGTTAGGCCGTGACCCAACGGCGGCTGAATGGGCACAGGCAGTTGGGCTTTCTGAGGCTGAGTTGCAGCGGACAATCAGCCACGGGGACAGGGCCAAGCGGCAAATGGTGGAAGCCAATCTGCGGCTGGTGGTATCTGTTGCCAAGAAATATATCAAGCGTAATGTAGATTTACTGGATCTAATTCAGGAAGGCACGATCGGGATGCAGCGAGGAGTGGAAAAATTTGACCCGACTAAGGGCTACAGATTTTCTACCTACGCTTATTGGTGGATTCGTCAGGCGATTACCCGCGCGATCGCCGAAAAAGGCCGCACCATCCGCCTACCAATCCACATTACCGAAAAGCTCAACAAAATCAAAAAGGCTCAACGTCTACTTGCTCAACAGCTAGGCCGCTCAGCCACGGCTGCTGAGTTGGCCTCAGAGTTAGACTTAACTCCCAAGCAAATTCGTGAATATCTCGATCGCGCCCGTTTACCACTTTCCCTAGACTTGCGCGTGGGAGACAATCAAGATACAGAGTTAGGCGATTTGTTGGAAGATACCGGAACTTCCCCCGAAGATTTTACCCTGCAAGCTTCCCTGCGGACGGATTTGAATCAGTTGATGGCGGAACTGACTCAGCAACAGCGAGAAGTCCTGGCCTTGCGGTTTGGTTTAGAAGACGGCCAAACTCTCACCTTAGCAAAAATCGGCGATCGGCTCAGCATCAGCCGGGAACGAGTGCGGCAAATCGAACGGGAAGCTTTGACTAAACTCCGCAAACGCAAGCAAGATATCAACGATTATCTGGCCTGCTAAGTAGATTGGGGATTGGGATCTAGATCCAGTTCCCCTCCTCGGAGGGCCTAGGGGTGGGTCTTATTCCCCATCCCCAATCTAAAATCGTAAAAACCGCCTCCTTAAATTCGGTTGTGCCTACTTTGTTCCGATCATCGTCCTGCTACATTAGTAATTACTTGGTAAGAAAGAACATCAGCCAGTAGATAAGGTTATTGAAATTAACCACGCTGTGTCGAACATCAACAACTGTCTCTGAAACGGAGGTTCTCGTGAGCAACTCATCTAATAAATCCCCAGAATTTTTTGAAGAAGACGGAGAAAACTCCAATTTACTTTGGCAGTACGTGCAGTCAATGGCTCCAGACACCGTTTCTCAGTTATCTAAGCCAAATTCTCACGAAGTTTTCCAAGTAATGGAGCGAAATATTGTCGGACTTTTGGGCAATTTACCTTCGGAGCACTTCGGGGTGACAGTGACTACCAGTCGCGAGCATTTGGGGAGATTGTTGGCTTCAGCGATGATTAGCGGTTATTTCCTCAAAAATGCCGAACAGCGAATGACTTTTGAAAAGTCTATACAAGCTAGTGAAATACATGGCTCTGATGATTAACATTTAAAGGGCATCACGCATCGGGCATTGGGAATAGTTTGAACACCAGTATTAAGATATAGAGGAGACGGCAGTGCCGTCTCCCTACAATGTTATTCTGGGTAGGGACACGGCACGTGCAGTCTCCTCATTTCGGCTAATAATTCCGATGCAATCGGAAACGATATAAATCAACCTAATAGACATCCACCATATTTATTGTGGAACAGGCATCCTGCCTGTTCGAGCCTGGGTTTTATGCAGATGTCTAATCAAATCTAAAATGCGCTCATTAGATCCCCGACTTCTTTAAGAAGTCGGGGATTTGCCTGTTATTTTTTAGATTCGTCGCCCAATTCCCAATGCCCAATTCCCAATTCCCAATTCCCATTAAATTAATATGTCTATTTCTGCTTTACCTCACAAAGTAATCGGCGTTGCTGTCATCTGGAATCAACAGGGACAAATTTTGATTGACAAAAGGCGTAAACAAGGACTACACGGCGGTTTTTGGGAGTTTCCTGGCGGTAAAATAGAGCCTGGGGAAACAATCGAAGCTTGTATTAAACGGGAAATTATGGAGGAGTTGGGAATCGTCATAGAAGTTGGTGAAAGCTTAATGACGATCGAACACGACTACACTAAATTTACAGTGACCCTTTGTGTGCATAACTGCCGCTATGTCAGCGGTGAACCACAAACCCTCGAATGTGACGAAATTCGCTGGGTGACACTAGATGAACTTGACCAATTTACTTTTCCCAAAGCGAACGAACAAATTATTGCTACTCTCCGTAAAAATTCAACTGTTAACTGATAGCTAATAACTGATAACTGTTAACTAATTTTTATTTTTGGACTGGCAAAGTAAAGTGAAAACAACTGCCTTTATCCGGTACAGAATCTACCCAGATTTGACCGTAGTGGGCGCGGATAATGCCCTGACAAAGAGATAGTCCAATGCCATAACCGTCTTGTGATTTGTCTCGCTGCAACCGGAAGCTGTCTTCAAAAATGCTCGCGCAATCTTCTTCAGGAATTCCCGGCCCGCTGTTACCAATGCTGACTTGAACTTTGTAAGCAGTGCGGTGCAGTATGGAAATACTGACAGTTCCTTGTTCTGGGGTATACTTGCTGGCGTTGTCGAGTAGGTTGGCAATGACTTGTTTGATGCGATCTGGATCGGCATAAACTAAGGGCAAATCTGTGGGAATATCTGTCTCCAATTTCAGACTTTTAGCTTGAAATTTGTCTTGAAATTGAAGCAGTACATCTTCACAAATTGTCCCCAGTTGGATTTTTTTTGGTTCCATGTGCAGTTGGGCTTTTGTACCTCTGGCTGCTTGCAGGATATCTGTAATCATGCGATCGACAATCCGAATTTGTCGCCTAGCTTGTTTCATCAAATGAGTCGCCAGAGTCGGTGACAAACGTGGTTTTTCCCCGTCTTTTACATTCTGATTAGACTCCAAAGTTTCCAAAGCCAAAGAGGCCGCCGTCAAAGGATTGCGGAGGTCGTGAGCTAGCATGGCAATAATGCGGTCTTTCAACTGTAGCTGCTCTTCCAGGTGTTCTTTTTCCTGTTTTAGCCGAAAAACTTCATCGGAAAGTTGCACCAGTTCAACGGCGCAAGCAACCGAATAAATGGGTTTTGGGTCGGCCAAGGTTTCAGGCAAAGGTATAGCAGACTGTTGCTGGGCGGTGTATTCTTCTACTGACAACTGCCAACGAGGCCACCAGTGTTCCAATTGGGCGCTCAAATTGCTGCCGGCGAGGGTTTGTCGCGGGTCGGGATGAATTTTGAGCAGCGAGGGAGTGGCTACGACTTTAAAGTGTTCGGCCAAATCAGGCTGTTCTCCGACATCAATGATTTGCAGTTCAAAGTCCCACTCTGCTTTCAAATCTTTTAGCGATTTGCGGATGTGTTTGGTCTGTTCCCTGGAAGAGGGACGCTTGTCTACGAACAGCAAAAGCTGTAGAACCGATTCGGAGGTGGCCGGCTGTTCAGGTGAACAGTCGGTGTCCTGACCGTTGGTTTGATTGAGGTTATTCAATTTGTCGATCGGGTGAAAACAATTGACCATTACCGAGCCCAGTTATTTCACTATCCACTTTAATTTAATACTTCCTTTAGATTTATGCTAATCTCCGATAATTTGATGAGGGCGGACAGATGATATTTTTGAGCGGCAAGCAAAATTCGTCGCTGAATGAGGTGATGAAGGTGGCGGCGGTTTTTTTTGTGCTGTGCTTGTTGTTGACGCTGCATCGCTACTACAGCTTTTACGCTACTTACGACCAAGGCATTTTCAATCAACTTTTTTGGAATGGTACTCACGGTCGCTTCTTTGAGAGTTCTCTCTCTTCGGCTTTGTCAACTAACGTGGTTCACCAAAACCAAATTCCAGAAGTATCTTACCACCGGTTAGGACAGCACTTCACTCCGGCGCTGATGCTGTGGCTGCCAATTTACTCGCTGTTTCCCTCTCCTGTCACTTTGACGGTGTTGCAGGTGACTTTGATTACGGCGGCTGGTTTAGTGCTCTATGCTCTTGCCAGACACTATTTAGAGCCTCGGCTGTCGGCGGCAATTGCCGTCAGCTATTACTGCGCTAACGCGGTAATCGGCCCGACATTGGGCAATTTTCACGATTCTTGCCAAACTCCGCTGTTTGTTTTTAGCTTGCTGCTGGCGATGGAGAAGCGCTGGTGGCCGCTGTTTGGGATTCTCGCAACTTTAATGTTGGCTGTGCGGGAAGATGGGGGAGTTGTGTTATTTGGGGTGGGAGTTTATTTGATTTTGAGTCGGCGCTATCCTCTGACTGGCATTGCTGTGTGCATTCTCAGTTTTGGTTACATGATTGTTTTGACAAATTTGATTATGCCTTTGTTTTCTGCTGATATCTCCGAGCGGTTTATGATGGAACGCTTCGGTCAATATGCTGATGGTGAGGAAGCTTCGACTCTGGAAATTATTTGGGGAATGGCGAGCAATCCTGGGCGGTTG
>JAYTZD010000581.1:0-10031 GCA_043742065.1 Oscillatoriales bacterium | reverse complement strand
TGGCAAATTTTTGGGTTTGGCGATCGATGAAGATAACCAATCTGAAATGACTGAAGCGCGGGTCAAATCTTGGGTGTCTCAACTCAAGAAAGAATTCGGAATCTAGGATTATTTGTTCCCTTCGACTACGCTCAGGAGCCGCAAGCGGTGCGCTGAGCGTAGTCGAAGTGTCCTTCTTCCTTCTTCCTTCTTCCTTCTTCCTTCTTCCTTCTTCCTTCTTCCTTCTTCCTTCGACTTATTTAAATTAATGAAATTTACTTCAGATGATGTGCTGTGGCTAAGTGCCAGTCCAAGTTTACAATTATTTGATCGCTCTCTGCTTCACTATTTAAATCAGTCAGTACCAATCCAAATATGGGAATACGCACAAACCGAAGACGAAGGTTGTTCCTTAGATGTGGCTGTTGAGTTACTGCATCACTATTTGAAATTTCGCGATCGCCCAATTCATCTAATTGGTCACAGTACCAGCGGACTAATTGGTTTGATGTATGCCCGCCGCTATCCTCACAAAGTCAGCTCTTTGGGACTTTTAGCTGTCGGCTTACCATCTAATATTAATTGGCAAGCTCATTACTATACACATCTTTCGGCTTTTTCCTGGAGTCGCGAACAAATTTTAACTCAAATGGTTTGCGATATGTTGGGAGAACAAAATCAGTATATCAATCAAAGATTTGTATCATATTTTGAAGAGGATTTAGCACTTTCGCCTTCTCCTCACTCGTTATTCACGATGAGCAATTTACAGGATGAAGGTGTCGAAGTACCTTTGTTGTTATGTAGTAGCAAGACAGACTTTGTGGTATCTCCTATTCTGATGCGCCGGTGGATGAAGTTGTTGAAAAAAGGCGATCGGCTTTGGGAATGTAAAGACGGTAGGCATTTTTTCCATCACTTCTATCCAGAACAAGTTGGCGAAGAAATACTTAATTTTTGGCTATCTATACACAGCCGCCAACCGATTTTAGATTTGAAGTTCTAGATTTGCGATCGCAACTCTTGAAATAATTCTTAAAAAAAATACCTAGAACCCCGAGTTCTTCAAAAAGTCGGAGCTCTAAAATAATATTTAATGGCAAGTTGCAGAAACAGGCTCTTTTTCTGACACCGACTCACCCGGATTTACCCATACATAAATCTCGGTTGCATCGTCAGCACAACTGTGACATCCACCACACTTTTTGGCTTCTGCCATTTTACTAATTCGCCCTTTCCGAATTAGGCGATTTAACATTCCGCGCAAAGCATCACCATCTATGCGGAAGTGGATTTTTAGATCCGCGATGGAGGCTCTTTTGTTGTCAGCAATAAATTTTTGGATGTCGCTTAAAATCATGGCTTTTCTCCTTGTTTTGATTTTCAAACGCAGTCAACTGGGGGGGCATCTAAATTTTGTAAGGGCGAAGCATTCCGGCAGACAATTTATTAGTGAGAATCAGAGATTTACTGCCGGAATACTTCGCCCCTACGAATATATTTGTAAAATTGAGATGTACCCGTTAAGTGTTAACTGTTAACAGTTAACTAACTACTGATTACTTCCCGCCGCTTTGCTCGTTTTCCACCAGCCAGTTTTAAGACCGCAAGAGTCAAACCCATCGCTATGATTAGTCTGACAATACAAATCAGAGATGAGTCTGGATGCTCTGAAAATGTGGCTATTTGATAGTATCCAACTGCTGTGAAATAGGCGACACCAGTAGTCCATAGACCTGCGAATACAGTCCATCCCAAATTAGTTTCGCGGTAAAGTGCAGCCGTGGCAGAAACACAGGGAAAGTACAGTAATACGAATAGCAAATAGGCAAAGGCGGCTTTATTAGAACCGAACCGCTGGGACATTTGTCCGTAGGTGCTACTAGAAATACCTTGGTCTTCTTCTGCTTGTTTTTGGTCGGTAATATTGGCAGAACTTAAGCCGAGGGGATCGAAAATTTGAGCGGGAAGTTTTGTGAGATTTTCTGGTATGCTGAAAAATGCTTTGCCAATATTTCCCCAGAAGCTAAATTCTTCTTCTTTCTCCGGTTCTCCACTTGCTGCTTTTTGTTCGTCTGCTAGTTGAGTGTACAAGGAATCCAAAGTTCCAACCATGACTTCTTTGGCAAATACTCCTGTTAGTAAACCGACAGTGGCGGGCCAGTTTTCTTCGGTGATTCCCATTGGTGTAAATACAGGTGTTGCGGCGCGGCCGACGGCGCTAAGAATTGAGTCTTTGGTGTTATCTTTGCCGAAGGAACCATCGGTGCCGACTGAACTCATAAATCCTAGTATAATCACCATGATCACGATCGCAATTCCGGCCTTTGTGATAAACGCTTTCAGTCTGTCCCAAGTCCGCAGCAGCACTCCTTTGAGCTTGGGAATGTGGTATGGTGGCAATTCCATCACAAAAGGCGCTGCTTCTCCTTGCAAAAGGGTATTTTTGAGAACTAGCCCGGTTAAGACTGCGGCGATAATTCCTAACAGATAAAGTCCTAATACCATGTTTTGACCGCCGACTTGGAAGAATGCGCCACAAAATAGGGCATAAACTGCTAATCTGGCGCTACAAGACATGAATGGATTCATCATAATCGTCATTGTACGATCGCGCTTATTTTCCAATGTCCGCGTCGCCATAATTCCGGGGATGTTACAGCCAAAACCTACCATCATTGGCACAAATGATTTACCGGGAAGTCCGACAAATCGCATTAATCTGTCCATCACGAAGGCCGCCCGCGCCATGTAGCCGGAGTCTTCTAAAACTGACAAACATAAGAACATCATCCCAATTTGGGGGATAAATGTAGCTGTGGTTTGAATGCCACCACCAGCACCTTTTGCTAGTAGTCCAATCTACCATCCGGGCGCGCTGATGCTTTCTAACAGTTTAGCGAAACCATCGACAAAGATTGCGCCCAATGTGATGTCAAAAAAGTCGATAAACACTGCACCAACGTTAATTGAAATCGTAAACATTAAGTACATTACCGCTAAGAATACGGGAATGCCTGCGAAGCGGTTGAGTACAATTTGGTCGATTTTATCGGAAGTGCTGGTTTTGACTTCCCTAGAACATTCGGCGACACCTTGGGTGAGGTTACGGATGAAGGTGTAACGACTATCAGCGATGATAATATCGAGGTCATCATCGAGGGTTTCATGGACTCGGCGACGGTGGGGAACGACGATTTTTTCGAGTTCTGTATTGGCGAGTTCGGGGGCGACTTCATCCTGATATTCTAGGAGTTTCAGGGCTGTCCAGCGGGCATCTACGGTGCGCTTGGGACTATGTTTTTCGATGTGTGGGATTAGTTGGGCGATCGCATCTTCGATCGCAGCCGGATAAGCGACATAGGCAGATGGTACGATCGGCTTAGCCAGCGCCCTGTTAATAGCATCCCGCAACAGAGGTAATCCGTCATCAGAAGCAGCACTCATCGGCACTACCATGCAGCCGAGACGTTCTGCAAGTTTGTTAATATTAATTTTAACATCCCGTTCTTTGGCAACATCCATCATATTCAGCGCCAAAATTGTCGGCACGCGCATCTCCAAAATTTGCGTAGTTAGATACAAATTGCGCTCTAAATTCGATGCGTCAACAATATTAATAATTACGTCAGCTTCGCCAGATAGCAAGTAATCTCGCGCCACCAATTCATCAAGTCCGGTGTCTCCATCTTCCGCATCCAGAGAATAAACTCCCGGCAAATCAACAATGGTAATTGCTAAACCATCATGAGTATATTTTCCCTCTTTACGTTCGACAGTAACTCCAGGCCAATTACCTACTCGTTGATTAGCACCAGTCAGGGCATTAAATAAGGTAGTTTTGCCACAGTTAGGATTGCCTACCAATCCAATAATTTGCTTAGTCATTATTTCACTTCTTCTACAAATAGAGTTTTAGCTTCATCTTTGCGTAAACTTAGTTTGAAACCCCGTACTAGGATTTCTACAGGATCTCCCAATGGTGCATAGCGAGTCACAGTAAATTCAGTTCCCGGTGTCAGCCCCATTGCCAACAATTTACCTTTATAACCTCTGGCTGTTTTCTCATAGCCAATAACCTTACCTGTGCTGCCGACAGCTAAATCTCCGAGTTGTTTCTTTTCGTTCATTTGTCGTTTTTTAATGCAGTCTAAATTTGAACAAAATAAATGAAATTCTTGAATGTAGCAACCATTTAAAAATGTGTGAACATCTCTCTCTTCTCTTCCTCTGCGCCCTCTGCGCCCTCTGCGGTAAAAAAAAGAAAATCTTTGTCACAAATCAAATAAGATTGCTGTAGATGCAATTTTTTTATGCTTTCCCTAGATGAGATTCGTGCACAGAATTTTCTGTGCCATACCCGCGCCCAAACCGATGCGGTTGTCGCCAATTGCCACAATTACAGAACCGCCAGAATTGCTGATGATTTGAACCTCGATACTGGGGACTAATCCCATACCAATCAGACGGCGCACAGTGCCTTCTGAACCTTTGAGTTTGACAATCCGCAGTTTTTCGCCGATGCTTGCCATTGCTAGTGGGAATGATTTACCTTCACCCAAAGCAGGCTGAATTTCAGTGCTGCTGTCTTCGCTTTTAGAGACTTCTGGTGTCTCGCCGTAAAAGGTGAAACCCACGAATTGTCTAGGGTTTGACTCATGGTTCTGTTGGCTGTATGCTTGGTTTTGTGTCATATTTTTGCTCAAAGTCGACCGGTTTTAGTAGCAAGTTGCTTGATGTGACTGATCGAGCAAGTTGAGAGCTATTCTCAATACGCTCGGCACATAAGCGCAGGCATCGCTAAAGTCTGGGCTTCAGTTTACTTGTTTCCTTGGGATATTTCGGATACGGCTGTTCCCAGCGCTCGGAAATTTGATAGCTTTTTGGTACTCAAAAGCTGAAATACCTCTTGAGTTAGATGCTAATTTACGGTTTAACTGAGGATACACGTTAGACTTACTGCCTCTTAAGTATCTTACATGAAAGATTGTTTATTAGCAACTATTCTCAAATAATTTTACAGTAAATCAACGGACTCAGCTATTGCTGCGTAGCGATACTAAATGACGATCGCATTTTAATGCTGCGATCGCCAATCGCCTTAAAATAGCGATCGAGCATATATACTTAAACCGCTCCCGTCCGTACCGTTTAACAATTGATCAATAATTATGTCAGCCAGTTTTCTGCCAAAATCGATCGCCCAATTAACCGAATCCACATCAATAGCCTTAGCCCAAAGTATCCAACAAGCAGCAATTACCACTCCCCTAACAGGATCAATTGCCACAACCTACGTGCATCAAGGCAGCGGAAACACACCTATTTTGCTAGTTCACGGCTTCGACAGTTCCGTGTTTGAATACCGCCGTCTGTTGCCGCTACTCGCCCAAACAAATGAAACTTGGGCCGTGGATTTACTGGGTTTTGGGTTTACAGAAAGAGCCACTGGTTTACCTTTTAGTGCGAAGGCGATTGGAACTCACCTTTACTATTTCTGGAAAACCCTAATTTCCCAACCAGTAATCTTAATTGGTGCATCAATGGGAGGTGCAGCAGCAATTGATTTCACGCTCAATCATCCCGAACTTGTCGAAAAATTAGTATTAATAGATAGTGCAGGTTTTGCGATCACAGCTAATAACGGGAAATTTTTAATTCCGCCTTTAGGATATTTGGCAACTTCATTTTTGCGAAACCCCAAAATTCGTCAAAAAATTAGCGTTAATGCTTATTTCGATAAAACTTTAGCTTCTGTTGATGCCCAAACTTGTGCTGCTTTGCACTTGGAAGTACCCAATTGGAATCAAGCTTTAATTGCTTTTACCAAAAGCGGTGGTTACTGTGGTTTTGGGGAAAAATTGTCAGAGATTCAGCAGCAAACCCTGATTTTGTGGGGGAAACAAGACCGAATTTTGGGGACAGCGGATGCAGAAAAGTTCAAAAGTGCGATCGCAAATTCTGAACTAATTTGGATACCAGATTGTGGACACGTTCCCCACTTGGAAAAACCGCAGATTACCGCCCAACATATTTTAGAATTTATAGCGAAAACATAGTATTTGGGAATTTTTGCTTGGTGGGGGCGGGTTTTTGAGATTGTTTTATTTTAGGCATAAATTGTTGGTGAACCCGCCCCTACGAATCTGGTATTGTAGAACAGGCATCTTGCCTGTTGTGGCAGACATTGTGGGACAGGCATCTTGCCTGTTTCCTTACTTTGAATTACCCAATTTCTGCTGCAAAAACTGCTGTGCAACTTGTCCAGGTTCCTCCTGTTTCTTATCAACTTGATAATTAAGTTTTCGCATATCATCCTCAGATATTTTGCCACCCAATTCGGCGATTACCGATCGCAATTCCGGGTATTTTTCCAAAATTTGCGATCGCATAACTGGCACCGCTTCGTAGGGCGGAAAGTAGTTTTTATCGTCCTTGAGCACTACCAAGCCCATGCTTTGAATCAAACCATCGGTGGTACTTCCAGCAATCACATCTACCTCTTTTTGTTGCAACGCTTGATACAACAATCCTAACAACAATTCCTTCGGTTCTTCCGCAAATTTAATCCCATAAGTTTTAGCCAAGCCCGGAAATCCATCTTCTCTCTCTTTGAACTCAGGCCCAAAAGCAGCCCGCAGGTTGGGTGCAGCTTTTCCCAATTGTGATAGAGTTTGCAGATTCAGTTTTTTCGCATCATCTCCCCGAACAATAATTGCGAAACCATTATTAAATCCCAAGGGCTCCATCCATTCTGCTTTAAACTGTTTGGGATACTCTTGTTTAATATAAGCGAAGACTTTTTTCGGGTCAGAAATCGGTTTTTGTTTGAGCAGATTTGCGTAAGCAGTACCCGTGTATTCGACGTACAAATCGATTTTTCCTGTCACTAGAGATTGATGACAAAGCGAACCACCGAGATTGAGTTCTCGTTCTACCTTGATATCTGTTTTAGCTTCGATATGTCGCGCCAACATTTCTGCTAAAATGACTTGTTCGGTAAAGTCTTTCGAGCAGATGACAACTCGCTTTTCGGAACTAGAGGTACATCCTGCTACTGCAAATAAGGAAAGCAGCCAGCAGGAACAGAAAAAAAAATCGTTCTTAGATATTCTCATTAGTTAATGGGTAATTGGTAATGGGTAATTGGTAATTGGCATCTTGCCCGTTTTGGAGAATAGTGCAATATCTCTATTTTACCCCATTTCCTTTGTCCTGTTGTAACATTTATCTATAGACATGGAGGACAAAAGATGGTAATCAGCGATATTATCCAGCAACAGCGGCAGTTTTTTGCGAGTGGGAAGACTAAAGATGTCGATTTTCGGATCGAACAACTGAAACTGCTCAAAAGTGCGATCGAACTTAATCAATCACGAATCGTCGATGCTGTCAAGGCAGACTTGAATCGGCCCGAGTTTGAGGCTTACTTTGAAATCGCATCGATCGCAGAAGTTAAGTATGCCATCAAAAACCTCAAATCTTGGGTAAAGCCGAGAAAAGTGCCAACTTCGATCGACCAATTCCCCGCATCAGCCCGCATTTTCCCAGAACCTTTAGGCGTAGTTTTAATCATCGGGCCTTGGAACTATCCATTCCAGTTAATGATATCACCGTTAGTCGGGGCGATCGCCGCCGGGAACTGTGCACTCCTCAAACCCTCAGAAATCGCCTCACACACGTCAACAGTCGTCGCCGACATGATTGCCAAAACCTTCGATCCCGCCTATGTAGCAGCCGTCGAGGGAGGCGTAGAAATCAGCCAACAATTGCTAGCCGAAAAATTCGACCATATCTTCTTTACAGGCGGCACAAAAATCGGTCGCATTGTCATGGAAGCCGCCGCCAAACACCTCACACCTGTCACCTTAGAATTAGGTGGCAAAAGTCCTTGCATTGTCGATTCCGATATTCAGATTGAACACACAGCAAAACGAATTGCTTGGGGCAAATTCATCAATGCCGGACAAACTTGTATTGCTCCAGATTACCTCTTGGTGGACAAGAAAGTCAAGCCGCAATTAATGGAAGCAATTAAAACATCAATTCAAGGATTTTACGGCGACAATCCGCAAACAAGTCCCGATTATTCGCGGATTATAAATCAAAGGCAATTGGAACGTTTGAGTGCATTTCTCAAAGATGGAGAAATTGTCATTGGTGGGCAAATTAACCCAGAAGATAAGTATATTGCACCGACAGTTTTAGATAAAGTTTCCTGGGATTCACCGGTGATGCAAGATGAGATTTTCGGCCCGATTTTGCCTGTGTTGGAGTATGATGATTTAGGGGAGGCAATTGCCCAAATCAACGCGCGCCCCAAACCATTAGCTTTGTATTTGTTCTCGAAAGATAAGCAGAAACAAGAGCGCATTTTGCGGGAAACTTCTTCTGGGGGAGTTTGTATCAACGATACTGTAATGCAAGTAGGAGTAACAACTTTGCCATTTGGGGGAGTTGGGGAAAGCGGCATCGGGAGTTATCACGGGAAAGCGAGTTTTGATACTTTTTCGCATTACAAAAGTGTGCTGCAAAAGTCATTCTGGCTGGAGTTGCAATGGCGCTATGCTCCCTATAAGGGTAAGCTGGATTTGATTAAAAAGGCGATCGGTTAAAATGATATAAACGGAGGACACGGCAGTGCCGTGTCCCTACAATTAATCGCGGTAGGGAAACGGCACTGCCGTCTCCTCTATATCGTTCCGGTGCAGCCGGAATTGATATTACACCTAAACATAACGAATCAAAATGAACGATAATTTACCCGAAATTTTAGCAGAACTAAGCCACTACTTTCAGCAATTGTACGGCGAAAGACTCGTACAGTTAATTCTCTACGGTTCCCAAGCTAGAGGAGATGCCAAACCAGATTCTGACATTGATATTTTAGTTGTTCTAAACGGGCCAGTTCATGCTGGTAAAGAAATCGCTCGCACCAGTAAATTTATTGCTGCTTTGTGCTTAGATCGGACTGTAGTAATTTCCCGTGCTTTTGCCTCCGCAGCACGTTTTCAGCAAGAAGAAAGCCCTTTCTTTTTAAATGTTCGTAGAGAAGGAGTATTGATTTGAAACCAGAACAAATTGGTCTATTGAGAAAAGCTGGTGAAAGCCTGCGCGCCGCTGAGTTACTAGCAACTAATGAACTTTTTGACTTTGCAGCGTCGCGTGCTTATTACACCATGTTTTATGTTGCCGAAGCTTTCTTGTTGAATGAAGGTTTAACTTTTTCCAGCCATGCTGCTGTGATTTCCGCATTTGGTCGAGATTTTGCTCGAACAGGGCGGGTTCCGGTGGAGTTTCACCGCTACTTAATTGATGCTCAAGATTTGCGAAATCAGGGGGATTATGATATCGATTCGGCAATTACAGAAGATGAGGCTAATCAATTAATCGCTGAGGCTGAACAATTTTTAGAATTAGCACAACGCCTGCTGGGAGATTTGCCAGATTCTTGATAGGAATTTCCATCGCCACCTTATTTTAAAATAACGTGTTGGGTTTCGCGAAGCCTCAACCCAACCTACAAAATCTAATTTTAAAGCCTAATTTTATCTTGATGAATTGAGTTAAAATAATATCAATTATTATCGTCACTGCTTATGTTTCCATTTAAATATCCCGTCCCTCAAACAGAGCCACCCAGCTCGCCTAGAGAAGCGCTCCCCACAATGTATGATCTACCTAGCGAAAATGCGGAGGAACCTGGTTTGCCCGATGAATTTCACGGCTTGCAACCGCAGTTGCTGAGTTATACCTTTCGCCCTTCCAACTATTCCGCTACTCAAATATTTAGCGGAAGTGACATGAATCTCTACTATGACGCGCGTCACCCACTGTGGTACAAACGCCCGGATTGGTTTGGAGTTGTGGGAGTTTCTCGACTTTATGATGAAGTCGATATGCGGCTGAGTTATGTTGTTTGGCAAGAAGGGATTAATCCTTTTGTAGTTGTCGAATTGCTGTCGCCGGGAACTGAAAAAGAAGATTTGAGAGAAAACGATCGCGAATTGCCGCCTACGTCTCAGGATTTAGCTGGTAATGGCCATATAAAT
>JAYTZD010000580.1:0-2531 GCA_043742065.1 Oscillatoriales bacterium | reverse complement strand
TTTGACTGTTGTGCGATCGCATTTTGTTAATTTTCTTAACCAAAATCCGATCCGATTCTCCTCCCATCCCCTTCACAAGGGGAAGGAATGATATAGAGGACACGGCAGTGCCGTTTCCCTACCCAAAATAATATTGTAGGGACACGGCATTGCCGTCTCCTAATTACTTGATTCCTCTCGCTAAGTTGACACAGAAATGCTGCTAACACCACCGATGACTATGATGGATTTCTTTCGCAAGAGTGAGGGCGTTTGGTTCACTCAGCGAACAGTGCATAATTTTGATACTGCTGCTGCTGATGAGTCGGGAGAATCTAATGTCATGATTGATGTCTTGTCAATAAATGATCCCAGAGTCTTAGAGGTTTGTCAACAGCAGAATGTAGATCCTACTTTAGTTAGTGGGGGATGCAGTTTCATGTGGCAGGATAATTTGGATGATGCTATCCCCAACCAAAATTATGCTGCAATTCTGATTGATTTGCCCAATCCCAATAACCCGAAGATGGGCAAGTTTCTGCGAAATCGTGGCTATGTTGAAGGGATTCCGGTAATTGGTATTTACAATTTTGCTGATGATGGAGTGTTGACTATTGAGACGGAATATGAGACAAATCAAGGACAGGAACGCTGTTGGTTTATTAACGATCATTTTCGGGTACGGGTGATGACTGTTCAAATGAGCAATGGGGTTAAACAAATGGCATACTGTTCTGAGCGTCGTTGTATTTCTCAGTCTGTTTTAGAAGAGATGCTGGAACACAATCGTTTGAGGGTTTCTGGGGCGGCTGCGGTGTCATGTTAAAGAAATACCCGGCGATTGAAATCGCGAATTTTTACGGGTACAAAAAGAAAAACCAGGCGATTGAAATCGCGTCTACACAAACAAAGTCCGCCTACGCGGACTAATTATCCAACTATCAAAACTATGTCTGAAAACGAAGAAGTTACACCATCTGATCGTGATGAATCTCCCGAAGATTTAACTGAAAATTCAACTCAGACAGATGCTGAAGAATTGGTGGAAGTGATTGCCGAATTTGAGCGATATCGGGAACGTTTGGTGAGTGAGACAATCGCAGCCGCACAAAAAGCCAAGCTACCCCAGAAACCAGCCCTGGCTAAAATTGAGCCGGAACTTGCTAAAATTGATGCTGGACTTGAGAGTCTCCGCGCTCAATTGGCGGCTATAACTACTAATAATTAGGTGACAATTATGGTCAATGCTAGTGCTCAATCTCAGGACGATCCAATTGTATTGGCTCATGCAAAAGCAGATGCTTTTCTGCGGGAAGTTACTGAACAAATAGATTTAGATACTTTCAATCCTGATGATTCTGAGGTTTTGAAGCGGTTGGTTGAATGTATGGGAGATTCGCGGGGGATGACTCGACTGCGTTTCGCGGAAACTTTGGCTGAAATTGGTGAAGCTGCGACTCCTTTTTTGTTGGATGGTTTGGCAAATCATCCTAATCCGGTTGTGCGACGTGCTGCTGCTAAAACTCTGACTTTGATTGCCGATCCGACGGCGGTTCCTCATCTAATTCATGCTTTGTTGAACGATCAGGATACGGTGGTTAAAGGTTCGTCTATTGGGGCGTTGGCGAGGATTGGGGAACCGTCTGTGCAGGTTTTGTTGGATATTTTGGGCAGGGAGGATTTGCCTGAAAGTACGATCGGTCATGCGGCTTGGGCGTTGGCCTTTATTGGGGCGGGGGCGAAGGAGTATTTGTATCAGGCGATCGCATCTGATTCGTCTGTGGTGCGTGGTGCGGTGGTTGGCGCGATCGCCAAAGTCGCCCAGGAAGAGCCCAAAGCGGAGTTATTCGAGATTTTGGTTAAGTCTCTAACGGATGTGGATGTGGATGTGCGTTGTGAGGCGGCGGCGGCTTTGGGAAATCTCGCCTATAAGCCTGCAATCCCCAACCTGATTGAGTTACTGGATGGTGGTGATGGCGAAAGTCGTAGGGCGGCGGCCTTGTCTTTGATGAAAGTGGGCGATCGAAGTGCGATCGAACCGCTACAAGCTGCGTTAGCCAAGGAATCGGAAGTGGCGATTCAAGGTGTGATTAAGTTGGCAATTTCTCAAATTAAGTAACTAAAAATATGACTGAATCTGGAACCGGGCGGATGTTGCTTTCTCATAATTTTGATATGCCAGAGGGTATTTTTGGGCCCTTAAGTCGGGAAGATTTGACTCTGGTATTTGTGGAAGGTTTAAGTCAATATCCTGAGATTAAGTGTCGTCAATTAAATCATGCTCATTGGATGGTAGAAGTTTTATTTCCTACTGATTTTCCTCCACCTCAAGTTGGGGAATTTTGCGCTGAAGCTTTGGTGAATAAGCGGATGAGTCAAGGGAAAGCCGATGATTCTTTTCCTGATATTTTGATTTTAGCGGGATTGAAGAAGACTCCGCCATTGAGTAGCGATGTTGAGGCGCTACAAACGGGAGAATGGGGGGTTGATGTGGTGGAAACTCCGTCGGCTGATAGTTTCTTGATGGCGATGGGCTGGGAGGATAAAACGGC
>JAYTZD010000579.1:0-5058 GCA_043742065.1 Oscillatoriales bacterium | reverse complement strand
CTAAAATTAGGCGTTCTGGAGCAGCCTTGCGAATGCGCGCCAACACATCGGGCATTACTCCTACTTCTAAACCAAGTTTTTCGGGAGTTCCCCAAGTCTGAGAAACGCCGACCAATTGCAAGTACAAAGGATTTTCTGGCGTTGGGTATTGTTGTACAGAGGCGGCAGAGGGATTAGCTGTGGCACACAGGACAAAAACTGCTTTGCCGGGATACAATAAAAATGGTGCTACTTGGTCGAATCCGGCATAGGGACTTAAAGTCACAGCATCAACTTGCCAGTCTTCAAATATGGTTTTGGCAAATACAGTGCTAGTGTTTAAGTCGCAGTGTTTGGCATCTAAAATTACGGGAATGTGAGCCGGAATAATTGCGAATATTTGTTGCAGCAATTCCAGGCCGGGAATGCCGAGAGATTGGTAAAAACCGAGGGTGATTTTGTAGGCACAAATCAAGTCGGCAGTTTGGTCGATCGCAAATTTAACCTTTGCCAACAAATCCGTGGTTATTGACAGTGAACTAATCAAATTTTCAGGATCTGGATCAAGGGCTAAATACAGCAAACTTTGATTATTTTCAATAGCCGTCAACAATTTATCGCTAAAGTTTGTTTGATCGATCATGGGTATTTGGGGATGGGAATTTAAGAATCAGAATTGGCTGTTAAAATTGGGATGGGAGTTTTGCCGAAATAGACAAATTGCCATTGAAGTTTGAATTTAGAATCTTTTAAGATTGTAGAAGGTAAAGGCTGTAAATTGTCATGATAAATACGATCGCATTTAAGACTTGGGACAATTTGCTACACACCTATGTTGACGATTTCGGGCGTGTGAATTATCGGCGCTGGAAAGCTGAGTCGGCGGATGTTTTGAGACAGTGGCTGGAAAATTTGGCGGATGTGGATTTGGCTGCGGAGACGGATGTGGATGGGCGACTAGCTTTGTGGCTGAATGTCTATAATGCGATCGCGATTGCTCAAGTTATTGAAGTATATCCGATCGCGTCAATTCGTCCCAAAGTTTTGGGAATTCCCAACTGGCTGAGCTTTTTCGATTTTTTCACCCGTTCAACTTATACAATTGCAGGCAAAAAGTACAGTCTCAATCAAATCGAACACGGGATTTTGCGCCAGGAATTTGCCGAACCTCGCATCCATTTTGCCTTAATTTGCGCCTCACTTGGATGTCCGATGTTGCGTCGCGGGGCTTATTTCCCGGAGTCAGTGCGAAATCAACTGGAATCAGACGCAAACCGTTTTATTCACAATCCCGATAAAGTGCGGTACGATGCGGGGAAAAAGACGCTTTATTTGAGCAAAATTTTTAAGTGGTATGGTGAGGATTTTGTGAAGGCGACGGGTTCGGTGGCTGGATATGTCGGTGGTTATTTGGGTGCGGATGTGGTTATCGGGGATGAATGTGCGATCGTTTTTTTGCCCTATGATTGGAATTTGAATCGGGTTGAAAATTGAACAGGGATACGGCACTGAGGAGACGGCTTTTGGAGTGTCCATACACCAGATTAATTGTAGGACACTCCAAAAGCCGTCTCCTGATTATCGCATCTGATATCAGCTATTGAAACCGCCTTTAAAGCTCTCCACTAAAAATCCGTTGAACCGTCAAACTTAGCTGTGGAAAAATCGGAGATATCATCATTTCTTCATCCCGAAAAACCCCAACTTCAACATATTGCCCATCCTCAAGTCGCAGCACAGTCAGGACTTGTTCAATAGGATCAACAACCCAATATTCTGCGATGCCCCGCGCTGCATACTGAGTTCGTTTGCGCTCGTAATCCCGCTCCCTACCCACTCTACCGGGACTAACTACCTCTACAACCAACCGAGGAGGTAACATATCAAAGGTAATAGTTAACCTGTTTGCTGTCAGCGGAATGTGATCGGGTTCCAAAATAATCAAATCTGGGTAACGATTGGCGGCATCTCCCGATCGCAAAACAGCAACTTGAACCTCACAATTATGAGTTTTAATCAGTCTAAGTGGCACTAGCCCGCTGCTAGCAAGATAGAAAAATAGATAGTTGGCAATAAAATTGTTAGGCTCAGATTCTGGCGGCAAAGCGATTAACTCTCCATCAATTAATTCATAGCGATTATCAGTGTTGTCTGAGTAGTTAAGATACTCGTTAAAAGTTAACTTTTTAATTTGAACTTGTACCATAA
Source organism: Oscillatoriales bacterium (assembly GCA_043742065.1). Lineage (GTDB taxonomy): Bacteria > Cyanobacteriota > Cyanobacteriia > Cyanobacteriales > Microcoleaceae > Microcoleus. The sequence goes on along the minus strand of JAYTZD010000579.1, from coordinate 2,871 downwards.
TATTACATTCCTGATTAATTGTAGGGACACGGCATTGCCGTCTCCTAATTTCGGCTACTAATAATTCCGATGCAACCGGAAACGATATCAAATCTGCTGTGCAACTTAGACAGGTGTCCCACCTTCCACCTACAATCGCCAGACAAGTGACATATTAAAAACTATCACAGCTCAAATCCTCTGGAATATAAACAATGATTTCAGATAAATTTCGACAAGAATTGCGATCGCAAGCTCAACTCTGGGAAGCAGAAGGACTCATCGATACTTCATTGTACCAACAACTTGCCGATCGCTACCAATTCAATACCCTCGAAACCGCTTCTCGCAACCGCTTCCTCAGCATTCTCATCAGTCTCGGCAGCATTCTCCTGGCGATAGGAGTCATCACCTTTGTCGCAGCCAACTGGCAAGTTTGGTCGCGATTCGCCAGAGTTACGCTACTATTGAGCTTATTCGTAGCAGTGAATGTAGCAGGTTTCTATCTGTGGCGAATTCCCCCCTCCCGCAGCACAAACTCCAATCCAAATATGCCCCCAACCAAAGGGCGAAACAAACTTCTAGGTGAAGGATTGTTGCTATTAGGATCTCTGATTTTAGGAGCAAATATGGCCCTGATGGCACAAATGTTCCACATTGGCGGTTCTTCCTACGGACTTTTCCTGGCTTGGGGAGTCGGCGTGCTCGGAATGGCTTACAGTTTGCGGATGACTTCCTTGGGCGTTTTGTCGGCACTTTTAGTCGGCTTAGGCTATTGGCTGGCGGTGTTAGATTTCTCTTCCAAAGTCGAGTTTTCTTGGCTGGAAGTTTTGGTGCGACAAATGCCGATCGCAGCTAGTATCATGTTTGTACCACTGGCTTATTGGTGTCGATCGCGTGCTATATTTGCCCTAGGTGCGATCGTCCTCATTTTTTCCCTACAAGTTTCTATCGCCCAAGGGTTAAATCCAAATTGGGGTGCCACAATCTTTTGTGCCCTACCGCCCGCTTTGTTGTGGGGATACGACGATGCAATGTGGCCGAATATAGACAGCAGGCTGTTTCAACCTACTTCCCGCAGTTTAGCACTGATATTTTTGGCTGGTCTTTTTTATTTTCTTTCCTTCCACTGGCTATGGCAAGATTCACCCAATCCTTCGCAAATTCCACTAGATTGGAGTGTTTTGGCAAATGTGACTGTTTTGGGTGCTTTGACGGTGTTTGAGTGGCTGCATCTGGGACGTTTGGAACTGCGGCGACCAAAGCGAAAAGGTGTGGATTTGACTACAGGTGCGATCGCAATTTTCATAATCATCAGTGCTTTCATACCGTTTTACCACTTGAGTTTTAGTCCGATTCCGCAGTTAGCGACTTTTCTGTTTAACGTTTTATTATTTCTGTTAGCTGTTGGTTTAATCCGAGACGGTTTAGGACTAGGAAACCGCCAGACTTTTTGGGGAGGAATGGTATTGATAACTTTGCAAATTATCAGTCGCTTGTTTGAATACAATACTGAATTGTTGCTCAAATCTTTTGTATTTGTGCTGTGTGGAATTGGTGTAATTGCTGCTGGTTTATGGTTCGAGCGCCACTTTGCCACAATCAGAGATGAATAGAAATAATATCAATTCCGGTTGCACCGTCAGGTGACTGTTGACTGTTGACTGTTGACTGTTGACTGTTGACTGTTGACTGCTTGAACAATACCGATGAAGGAAACGATATTATTCATCTCTCTCTTTTCTTCCTCTGCGGACTCTGCGCTCTCTGTGGTTTAATCATTCCGGAAAAACCCTAAACAATATAACTCATAACTAATATGAACACAAACAACATTGATTTATTAGTCGAAAATCCAGATACAACAAATCTGTTTCAGCTTCCCCCAGAGGCGAAACGCATTCCTGGGTGGCGACTGTGGATTCCTTTGTTACTACAAATCGGACTAATTGCCGCCGTACCTGCTCAATCAGTTTATACTTTTGTCACTGGCAAAACAGTGGTTTTGCAAACAATACCAGTAGATCCTTACGATTTGCTGCGTGGATATTACCAAGTTTTGAGTTATGATATTTCCCAGAACAACAATCTTGAGAAATTACCAGGCTGGAAAGATTTGCCCAGTGACAAAATAGCTTGTCCTATCGGCATTGTTTGCCCAGATCAAAAGACGCACTATGTTAAGAGAGGAACCAGTTTTTATGTAATTCTGGAATCACCAAAAGAAGCAACCAATTCTGGTAGTCCGAAAGCCTGGAAACCTGTGCGCGTTAGTTTGCAAAACCCCCCTAATTTACCCGCGAATCAAATCGCAATTCAAGGTAAATATAATGGCTCGCGGATGGAATATGGCTTAGAAACTTATTATATGCCGGAGAATGAAAGGGAAAAGGTCAATAATGACATTGGTGTAGCTCAAAGGGCGAAAAGGCAATCTTTTGTGGTAGAAGTGAAAGTAGACAAAACAGGCCATGCAGTGCCCGTGAGTTTGTGGGTGCGCGATCGCAATTATCGATTTTAGTCACCAGGGCGATCGACCGCAATCTAGTGTTTTTGAGTATTTATACTGATTTTGGTGTGAATAGCGGGCGATCGCCCCTTGAATTGCCGTAAGATATTTGACACTCCTCTGCTATCAGGGGAGAGGATTCTTCGCTCACAGGGAGAAGCCTTGTAAAAGCAGTGCCTTTACTTGGTCTTACTCTCCCTCCCGAAGCAGTAGCGGTATGCCCTACCGTCAAAATTCGTAAACCTTCATCTCGAATATTTTTAGCTGCGTTAATATCTCTATCATGGTTTTCTCCACATTTAGGACATTGCCAACTACGAATATCCAAACTCAAGCTATCCACGCGATTTAAACAGTTATTACAAGTCTTAGAACTGGGATAG
>JAYTZD010000578.1:0-2535 GCA_043742065.1 Oscillatoriales bacterium | reverse complement strand
TGAGGTGGAATGTCATTACTCTCGATCGTACCAGTCACAAAAGCCAAAGTCCAGATTCCGCGCCGAGGATACTCTACCAAAACCACACGGCGAAATTTATCATCCGACTTGAGGATAGTTCCTAGCAATTGTTTCAGGGTTTTGTAAACCGAACCAGCTAGGGGGATTGCCTGCAATAGACGTTCACCCAAGTCTAACAACCACTTCCCGAAGATATTGCGCGCCATCAGACCAATAATCGTAATGCTCAGCAGGGGTACAGCCAACCCTACCAAGAGATTCAGCAAATTCACCAAAATCGGGTTGAGTCCGTCAAAAGGGTTAATTTGCTTGGGAATTTTGGTGAGAAAATTAATCACCCAACTGGCGACAGTGATTGTCAGCCAGATGGTTGTAGCCAAGGGTATCACTACCAACAGACCTGCGATCAGGTCATTTTTTAAGTCTTGTTTGATGCGTTGGAGCACGGGTGGTCAACTCTCCTCGTAACTGGCTGTTATTGTAAAGATTGATTGCAAATTGGCGACCATCTTTAATATACGCGACCTATTGTATATTTTAAGACTGTTTTGCTCAGAGTGTACAAAGAAGCCGATCGGTTTGAGGGTACGCGGCTAGGGGGGCTTGTTGAAGGTAAACTCAAGTTAGGAGTTGTTGAGTCTGCCGGAGTTTTATCAATGCCAATCAATCGCCTGTCTCAAATTGAAAAAAAACTGAAATTGCTGCGAGAGCATAAAAATACTTTTGAGCAACAAACTATCCTGACTACAGGACTAGCAAAAGCCCAAACAAACCAATATTTAAGAGAAGAAATTCAGCCGCAAATCCGGGAGTATGAAGAGGAGTATTGGGAGGTGATTGCTCAGCAAATGAAAGTAGTGGAAATTCCCGAACTGAAGGCTGAGGTGATTGTTGCTGAGATTATCGAAGAAGTTGGGCAAATGGAAGCACAGCGACAGTATCCCGATGAAGTAATTCAGATGTTGCAGGAGATTCGAGACAAGCTGAACCAACCGGGATTAACAGCGGCCATCAAACTTAAAGGCGTGATCTTAACCATTCCGCCGTTTGTGGGAATTTCCTATGAAGGAGAGTTGGATACAGACTACTTTTTAGGGCAGCATTTTCCCACTTTTCAGAAGTGGGTTCAGACACTAGGAGAAAACTCATAGAACATAGGGCATTGGGGATTGGGCATAGGGCATAGGGCATAGGGCATCGGGCATAGGGCATTGGGCATCGGGTATACCTCACTTTTTTGAGAACCGATATAATTGTCATTTTTTTGTTGTAACTTTAATTATTCGCGTAATTTGCGATCGCGCAACAAGCCATCTGCCCAAATTATATCAGCTTCTGACAGTGCGGGTATGACTTCCCAGTTGCGATAATCTATCTTCAGATCGTAACTTGCAATATCGTAAATTTGAGTGAATAATTCCTGCAAATTGATGACAGGTTCGGTATCGCCCGATCGCAATGGCAAAGGAAAAGCAGGCATCGGGTTCTGCACATTAAAAGCGTACAAATCAGCTTTGGGACGGCGATTTCCCCGACACACCAAAACGTTATAGTGGCTTTCAATATCATTGCCAATAACTGGCATTTTTTGACCGCGCCGCAATAAATTTATTTCAATTAAATGAGTGCGACTGGATAAGATTTCTTCTCGTTTTTCTTCATACATTTGTCGTCCTTTTCCTGTGCGCTTATTGCTAGGCGAGAGGATTTCAATAACTGTAATTAATTCTTCGTTTCCCCTTTCTCTAATTTCTAAATAGCCTTCTTGAACCTGGTAAGGCATGGGAAGAGTTACGGTTATTGGTTGTGTAGGTGTATTTGGCGCTGCAACTGCGACGCTTGATGTTGTTGTTTCTATTTCTGGAATGCCAATAACTGACAAATTGTCGTCAATGGTTTCATACATTCTCACTTCTAGATACACTAAATACTTAGGACGCAGTTGAGGAGATAAAAACCTGGCAATTTCACTAATCAGCAAGTTATGTATTCCAGGCCAAAAGTCGGGATGTTCTAAATAGGGATCTACACCGGGAAATGGAGATGGCATTGATTTGACTCCTTTACTCAAGTCTATTTACAGTTTAGTTGAATATTTGTGGAACAGGCATCTTGCCTGTTTCTTGGGCGGGCAAGATGCCCACCCCACAAGACATTTTAATGTTTGTGGAATAGGTATCTTGCCTATTTTCCGCACTTTTTGACAATTAAACTTCAATCGCCAATTGCATCGGAATTGGCACGGTGTTTTCATCCAACACAGACATTGCATTCACGAAGACAATTGTATGCGGGACTGCGGGCATTAAGCGGCGCAGTGCGTTGAGGTAAGATTCGGCATCGCGGCGGCGGGCGAAACGGGCGACTGTTAACCGCTGGCACTTGGGGAGGTGGCGAATTAGATGCCAAGGTTGAAGTCGATCGCGATATGTCGGTTCTTTTGGTATCATAGGAAAATCCTTCCCACTTTTGTGGGTGGTGAATGAAAGGCGATCGCTCTTGATTTATCAGGTC
>JAYTZD010000577.1:0-23141 GCA_043742065.1 Oscillatoriales bacterium | reverse complement strand
AGCAGCAGCGGAAAAACAATCAAAGTAGGCATTTTGCACTCATTGAGCGGCACAATGTCAATTAGCGAAAAAAGCGTTGTCGATGCCGAACAATTAGCAATCGAAGAAATCAATAAAGCTGGCGGCGTATTAGGAAAACAGATAGAAGCCATCGTCGAAGACGGGAACTCTGACTGGCCTACTTTTGCCGAGAAAGCCAAAAAATTGATCGATCAAGACAAAGTAGTCACCGTTTTTGGCTGCTGGACTTCAGCAAGTCGCAAAGCAGTATTGCCAGTATTTGAAACAAAAAATCATATGCTCTGGTATCCCGTACAATACGAGGGTCAAGAGTGTTCAAAAAACATCTTTTACACTGGGGCTGCACCGAACCAGCAAATCGAGCCAGCAGTTGACTGGCTACTAGAAAATAAAGGTAAAAAATTCTTTTTAGTCGGGTCAGATTACGTGTTTCCCCGCACAGCTAATACCATTATCAAGGCGCAACTAGCGGCCAAAGGTGGCGAAGTAGTTGGGGAAGACTATATTCCTTTAGGCGGTACAGAAGTTACGCCAATTATTACTAAAATCAAAGCGGCTTTGCCAGACGGTGGCGTGATCTTCAATTCCCTGAATGGTGACAGTAACGTAGCATTTTTCAAGCAGTTGCAGGGCGCAGGTTTAGGGCCGGATAAGTATCCGTCGATGTCGGTCAGTATTGCCGAAGAAGAAGTAAAGGCGATCGGTGTAGAATACCTCAAAGGTCACTATGCTGCCTGGAATTACTTCATGACTGTGGACTCTCCGGCAAATACAAAATTTGTGGATGCTTTCAAGGCTAAATACGGCAAAGATAGGGTGACAAATGACCCGATGGAAGCTGCTTATATCATGGTTTACCTATGGAAGCAAGCCGTAGAAAAAGCAGGAACCGCAGACGATTTGGACAAAGTGCGGGCCGCAGCTTTGGGTCAGACATTTGACGCACCGGAGGGTAAAGTTACGATGGAAAACAACCACCACATCTCTAAATTTGTGAGGTTGGGTGAAGTTAGAGAAGACGGTTTGTTTAAGATAGCTTTTGCTACTCCAGAAGCAGTCAAGCCGCTGCCTTGGAATCAGTTTGTACCTGAAACTAAGGGCTTTTCTTGCGATTGGTCAGACCCTGCAAAAGGTGGCAAGTTTAAAACTTGATAAGATACCAACGGAGGACACGGCAATGCCGTGTCCCTACCCGGATTAATTGTAAGGAAACGGCACGTGCAGTCTTCTCAGACATGATAGCAAGGTTGGACACGGCAGTGCCGTGTCCCTACCCGGATTAATTGTAGGGAAACAGCACGTGCAGTCTTCTCAGAAATGATAGCAACGTAGGACACGGCAGTGCCGTGTCCCTACCCGGATTAATTGTAGGGAAACGGCACTGCCGTATCCTCAGACATGGTTCTATCAATTAAGAGGAAAAAAAGTGGCGATACTCGACGGTTTATTTAACGGGATTAGCATCGGTGCTGTTTTACTAATTGCTGCCCTGGGATTGGCGATTATTTTTGGGCTAATGGGCGTGATTAATATGGCTCACGGCGAGTTAATGATGCTGGGGGCTTACACAACTTTTGTAGTGCAGAATGTCTTCAAAGGTATCGGAGGATTTGCCTTTGAAACCTACATTCTATTTGCCATACCTTCAGCTTTTTTAGTGGCGGCACTGGTAGGATTAATTCTCGAACGCGGTGTGATTCGCTATCTTTACGGGCGGCCTCTAGAAACTCTGCTGGCAACTTGGGGTGTTAGTTTAATTTTACAGCAGTTTGTCCGCAGCGTCAGTTGGGTGCTGGTGACAGGAATTGTGGTGTTTTGTTTGCTATTTTTTGGCGGTTTGCAGGTTTTGAAACGTCGCCCAGATTTCGAGAGAGTTCGCAACGGAATTATGGCGATACTTTTGCCTCTTTCTGTTGCTATTTCTTGGGCGGTAAGCGCATTTTTAGGGGAGACTTACAAACTAGCAGTTACTAAGCCTTGGTTTGGCGCTCAAAATGTTGATGTGACTGCGCCTGCATGGTTGCGGGGCGGTATACCGCTGGGCAATTTTCAGTTACCTTATGCTCGACTTTTTATTATTGCATTGACAGCGCTTTGTTTGGCTGGGATTTACTTGTTTTTGCAGAAATCTGTGTGGGGACTTCGGATTCGCTCTGTGACGCAAAATCGCAGCATGAGCGCTTGTTTGGGGATTCCGACTGAGCAAGTAGATGCGCTGACTTTTGCTTTGGGTTCTGGGTTGGCTGGTGTTGCTGGGTGCGCGATCAGTTTGCTGGGTTCGGTAGGGTCAAATACCGGGCAAAATTATATAGTCGATACCTTTATGGTTGTGGTTGTCGGCGGTGTTGGTAAGATTATGGGGAGTGTAGTTGCTGCGATCGCGATCGGTACTGCAAATTACCTCATCGGTTCAGGAACCATAGCAACAATGCTGACTCCTGTCAAGCCTTTGGCTGATTTCTTCACTTTTTTTGCCACAACCAGCATGGCAAAAGTCATGGTATTTGCCTTAATTATTGCTTTTCTGCAAGTGAGGCCTGGCGGGATTTTCCCACAAAAAGGACGCACTGTCGAGAATTAACAATTACAGCTTTGAGGGAAAAAAATGCAGAATACACATCGAAAGGCATGGATTAAAGAAGCGGCGATTGTGGGCGCGATCGCACTTATACTCATATTACTCATCCCAGGCATACTTCCCGACGTTCGCCTCAACCAACTAGGAAGATTTTTAGCCCTAGCCATTGCAGCCCTCGGCATTGACCTAATTTGGGGATACACAGGTTTACTTAGTTTAGGGCATGGGGTGTTTTTTGCGATCGGGGGCTACGCATTAGCCATGCACCTCAAACTCCAAATCCCCCCAACAGCCAGCAGTCAATTACCCGAATTTATGAACCTTTACGGAGTCACCGAACTCCCCTGGTTTTGGCAACCATTTAATTCATTTCCCTTCTCAGCATTAGCAGTAATTCTCCTCCCCGGCTTACTCGGCGCAATCCTAGGTTACTTAGTATTCCGAAATCGGATTCGAGGGGTTTATTTTTCCATTCTTACCCAAGCAGCAACAATTGTATTTTTCAACTTCTTCAACGGCCAACAAAAACTAATTAACGGCACCAACGGACTCACCGACTTTAAAACCCTATTCGGAGCCACCATAAACGACCGAGATACTCAATATATTTTCTACATTCTCACCATACTCTTTCTAGTAGCAACATACGCCCTCTGCCGCTGGCTAACAAGCGGGCGTTTTGGTCGCTTGCTCATCGCCATTCGCGACGACGAAATTCGCCTGCGTTTCTCCGGTTATAACCCCACAGGATTTAAAGTTTTAGTATTTGCAATTTCTGCGGGGATGGCGGGAATGGCAGGCGCTTTATATACCATACAAACCGGAATCATTTCACCAAAAGCAATGGATATTGCCTTTTCAATTGAAATGGTAATTTGGGTAGCCGTCGGAGGTCGTGCCACATTATCTGGAGCAATATTAGGCGCACTTCTGGTCAACTTTGGCAAAAGTTTCTTAAGCGAACAATTCCCCGAAGTTTGGCTATTTTTTCAAGGTGCGCTATTCTTAATAGTAGTAACAATCTTGCCTGATGGCTTAGTCGGATGGCTCCAACAGCAAGGCATTGACCAAATCCGCAGCTTATTTGGAAAACCTAGGTACGTATCTACTTACCCCAGCCTCGAACAAGACCCCGAAGTCCTCCACGAAAAAGAAGAACTTGAACAATGATTATGTTAAAATTCATGCAAAATTAGAGGTAAAATATGGCAGATATTATTGACTACAAAATCTACGGCGACGACTTGCAACTAATCGAAATTGAACTCGACCCCAAAGAAGGTGTCAGGGCGGAAGCTGGAACCATGACATACATGGAAGGCGGCATCGAAATGCAAACTACTACAGGCGGTTTATTTCAAGGTTTCAAACGGATGATTACCGGGGCTGGTTTCTTCATCACGACGTTTGTAAACAACGGAAATCGGAAAGCCCGCGTCGCTTTTGCCGCCCCTTATCCCGGCAAAGTAATTCCCCTCGATTTAGGCAAACTAGGCGGCAAGTTTTTGTGTCAAAAAGACTCATTTCTCTGCGCGGCAAACGGCATTGAAATTGAGGTGGCATTTACCAAACGACTCGGAGCCGGTTTCTTTGGTGGAGAAGGCTTTATTCTGCAAAAATTGCAGGGTGACGGGCTAGCTTTTGTCCACGCTGGAGGAACCATCGTTGAGAAAAATTTGGGAGTGGGTGAAGTGTTGCGAGTAGACACTGGTTGTTTGGTAGCTTTTGCCCCTACAGTAGACTACAACATTCAGTTTGTCGGTGGGTTTAAAAATGCTTTATTTGGAGGCGAAGGCTTGTTTTTGGCGAGGATGACTGGGCCTGGTAAAGTATACATTCAAAGTCTGCCACTCTCGAAGTTAGCTGAACGCATTTTAGCGGCGGCTCCACCTCCTATATCGAGCAATTCTAGCAGTTTTACTTTAGAGTAAATGCCCAGAATAAAAGAGAGATATCGCTTGTTGTTCATTAGTGAGTTAATTGCTAATTATGAATGGAAAAGTATTAGAAATAGAAAATTTGAGTGTTAGTTTTGATGGTTTCAAAGCCATCAACGGTTTAACTTTCAGCATGGATGCAGGGGAATTGCGGGTAGTGATTGGGCCCAATGGCGCGGGCAAAACCACTTTTCTTGATACGATTACTGGGAAGGTACAACCGACGGAAGGACGGGTACTTTTTAAAGGTCGGAATTTGCGTGGTTTGTCGGAAGATAGCATTTCGCGTTTGGGAATTGGCCGCAAGTTTCAGACACCACGAGTTTTCCTCAATTTAACACCTCGCGAAAATTTAGAGTTGTCTTGTAATACCAATAAAAATGTTTTTCCAACTCTGTTTAAGCCTACTGCTGTCGCTGAAAAACGTACGGTTGCTGGGTTGTTAGAAACAATTGGTTTAGTGAATAAAGCTGATGTTTCGGCTGGTTTGCTTTCTCACGGGGAAAAGCAGTGGTTGGAAATTGGAATGTTGGTGGCACAATCTCCTGACTTGTTGTTGGTAGATGAACCTGTAGCAGGTTTGACTGATGAGGAAACGGCGTTAACGGGAGATTTGCTAATTTCGCTAGCCGAAAGTCATTCAGTGTTGGTGATTGAACATGATATGGAATTCGTGCGGCAAATTGCGCGACAGGTGACGGTGCTGCATCAGGGTGCGGTTTTGTGTGAGGGAACTATGGATGAGGTGCAAAATGACGATCGCGTAATTGAGGTATATTTAGGAAAACCAGAAAACTAAGAAGTCATTAGTCATTAGTCATTAGTCATTAGTTATTAGTCATTAGTCATTAGTTATTGGTTAACAGTCAACAGTTAACAGTTAACAGTCAACAGTCAACAGTCAACAGTCAACAGTCAACCATATGCTACAAGTCTCTAATTTGAATGTTTACTACGGTGAAAGTCACATTCTCCGCGATGTGGATTTAAGCGTAAATGCAGGACAAATGGTTTGCTTAATCGGCCGCAATGGTGTAGGCAAAACTACTATGCTAAAAACTCTCATGGGTTTGCTACAACCCCGCAGTGGCACGATTAATTTTGGCGGACAATCTATTGTTTCTAAGTTGACTCACCAGCGGGCGAAAATGGGAATTGGTTATGTTCCTCAAGGACGAGAAATTATTCCCCGATTGACTGTCAAAGAAAATCTATTGTTAGGTTTAGAAGCGAAACCAACTAGAACAAAAAATCCTGAAGTTCCCGATGAAATATTTGATTTATTTCCAGTTTTGAAAACTATGCTGACTCGCCTAGGCGGTGATTTGAGCGGTGGACAACAACAACAGTTAGCGATTGCTAGAGCTTTGATGGGAGAACCCCAGTTGCTGGTTTTGGATGAACCGACAGAAGGAATTCAACCATCAATTATTTTAGATATAGAAGCTGCTGTGCGTCGTGTGGTTGCGACTAGGGGAATTTCGGTTTTGTTGGTGGAACAGCATTTACATTTTGTGCGGCAAGCTGATTGGTATTATGCTATGCAAAAAGGTGGCATTGTGGCATCTGGAAATACTAGCGAACTTAGTAATGATGTAGTTCAAAGGTTTTTGGCTGTTTGATACTAAGATAATTCGGCGGTTGGAAACCGCTTCTACACAAACCAAGGTTTGTCACCTCCTTGATAATTCGGCGGTTGGAAACCGCTTCTACACAAACCAAGTCCACCTCCGTGGACTAATTCTAAAATCTTAAATCTACTGACATCCTAAACTTTCTCGTGTAGAAACCCCCGTCACAGGATTGACACCATCTGCTTTTTCGCACAGGAGATTAACTTGATAAGAATCGATAATTGCATCGGTGAAATCAGCACCGGAAATTGCAGCCTCAAAGAAGCGGGTGCGAGTCAAGATGGCTTCTGTAAAGTTAGCATTGGTTAAATTAGCGCCATCAAATGTCACTCTGTCTACCAAAGCACCGGAGAGGTTTGCACCGGACAAATTGGCTTTTAGCAAAACTCCTTTGGTCAAAATCGCATTGGTTAAATCGGCACCTTGAAAATTTGTATTTCGCATTTCAGAGGCGACAAATGTTCCGCCGGCTAAGTCGGAGTTGGAAAAATCGCGATCGGACAAATTGATGTTAGTATAATTAATATTGGTTTTTGGTAATGCAAATGCCGGAGTTGCACTCAGCATAACCCACCCAAAGGCTAAAACTAAACTTAAAATCAGGCTCAGAAAAATTCGGGATATATTTTTCACAGATATTTTATTCAGGATAATTGGGCTTTGTATATAACTTTATCGTCCTTGGGTGAAATCTGATGCTCCTTGCTTGAAATATTGTGTCATAATGCGATCGCGCTTAGCCTTATCTAAAATCCAATAACTCCTGAAATCCCCTTCCGCTGAACTAGAACGTCCAGGTAACATCACGATTTTAAAATTATCTGGCTCTAATTGTACACCAAAATTTGCTAGCGTCAATATTTCCTCAAAACTCAGATTTGTATCGACATATTTTTGCATCACTCGCATAATTTCCGGTAGCCGTACCACTACTGATGGACTTCCGAGGCGATTTCGCATAGCTTGAATTAAAGATTGCTGGCGTGTCATGCGGCCAATATCTCCCAAACCGTCATTGCGAAATCGAGCAAATTGCTCTGCTTGTTCTCCATTGAGAGTTTGCCAACCTTTTGCTAAGTTTATTTTTAACTTTTGAGCATTATCTTTATAGGACATAGTGCGAGGTACAAATACTTCAACTCCGCCCAACAAATCGACTAATTCTCGCAACGCACCGGTGTTAACTCGCACGTATCGCTCGATTGTGATATTGTTCAGCATACTGCTAACTAATCGTAATACCAAAGCTGAACCTCCTTTAGCATTAGCTTCACCAATTTTGCTGAATTTAATGCCAGGAACTTCGATTTTTGTATCTCGCGGAATTGACAGCAAATTAATAGATTTATCTCTAGGATCTAGGTGCAATAAAAGTATTGTATCACTGCGACCGTTAAAAATTTTAGGGGAATTTGCCGCAGCTTTGGGCACGCGGTCAACTCCCATGATTAAGATATTAACTGGCCGCGATATTCGGTAGGCTGAGGGGGCCGATGATATCTGGCTAAGCCCAGTAGCATCTAGGACTGTGCTAATAATTTGGGGCTCCACGGGGGCTAATAGCGCGGTAATTGCCCCGATCGCAGCAGAAATGACTCCGAGGATCAAAAACAACCATAGCCCTAACATATACAGGGTTTTTCGGGGCTTTTGTCTAGATCCGCGATCGGAGGGTTTGAAAAAGTTTATTTTAAAGATTGACAAGTTTTTCATTGACTTGTTTTTTAGTGGAAGGCTTTCTACATTATATGAGGAGACGGCAGTGCCGTTTCCCTACAATTAATCATGGTAGGGACACGGCACTGCCGTCTCCTAATTTTTGCTAATAATTCCGATACCGAATTTGATGTCACCGAGATTAGTTGACTTCAATTAATGGCTATTTTTTCTTGCTAGCTTTCCAAGTGCCACCGTAGGCGTAAAAAGGATTATTTTTGCTAATGGATTCCCAACAATTAAAGCATACAAAAAACCACAGCCCCGATTCGTCATACCGCACACGGTAGAGAATCAGGGCTGATTGGGAACAACGATCGCAATTTTTAATCCTAATTGCTCTAGCCATCTTACTTTAAGCAATGAGGGACTCTTGAGGGCGGGCAAAAATCATTCTACCTGCGGTTGTTTGCAAGGCGCTGGTAACAACAACTCTGGCTTCTGCACCAACGTAGCTGCTGCCGGCTTCGACGACAACCATTGTGCCGTCATCCAAGTAGCCAATTCCTTGAGATGGTTCCTTGCCTTCTTTGCGGATTTTGAGATCGATAGTGTCTCCGGGTAGATAAGTCGGACGCACTGCATGAGTCAAATCGTTAATATTTAAAACAGGCAGTTTTTGGACTGTAGCTACTTTTGACAAGTTGTAATCATTGGTTAGCAAAATGCCGTCAATCTCTAAAGCAAAGCGGACTAATTTGGCATCTACTGTCGCAATATCTTCGTAGTCAGCAGAGTGGATTTGAATTCGTTCTGGATAGGCTTCTTTGATGCGGTTGAGAATATCTAAGCCACGTCTACCTCGTACTCGTTTTTGGTCGTTGGCGGAATCAGCTATTAGTTGCAATTCTTGCAGAACGAATTGGGGGATGATAATTTGACCTTCTAGAAAACCAGTTTCTAGTAAGTTTTCAATTCGGCCGTCAATAATACAGCTTGTATCAACAACTTTGGCACAGGCTGGTTTGAAATTACCCTCCGCGATTAACACTGTTGCGTCTAAGGCTTTGGGGTTGATCAGTCGTAGGAAAGCACGGCCGTGGGTGTCGGTCAATGTGACTCCTGTAAAGCCGAACATGACGCTACCTAAGACTGCAACTAGAGGTTTGATGAAGCCAAATTCGCGGGGAATTGGTAGTAGGAAAAGTGGTGCTAACATTAAGTTAGCTACTAGCAGTCCGATGATTAAGCCGATCGCGCGTGTGAGCAGCATTTCCACCGGCATATCCCGGAATTGCTTTTCTACTCGTCGGTAGGTGGTTTGAGCCACTAATCCCAGCACGAAGCCGATTAATGCCCCAAATGCTCCTAGTACGGAACTTAAACCTTGTATATTTGTAACTTGTTCCAGCAGGTTAGTGGGTAGGAGCTCGACTCCGTAAAAGCCGATACCTCCGCCTGCGATTATGAATGAGATAATTATGATTGCGTCTAGCATTGTTCTAGGTTAATGAATTTATCTGCATTATATCTTCTAAGTGGTGATAGTTGTTTCCTATTTACGGACGGATATCGCTATATGTACTGATAAATTTTCATAAACTTATTTGACGCACTTATCAGTTTTGGTAAATACGATCGCCCTGTACGCCATAACTCGCGCGGGATCGCATCTACCAAATTGCTCCAAAGGGCTGCTAGGCGGTCTATTCGGGAATTACTGCTACTCAAAATTGTTTGTGGTTAAACTGAAATAGGCGATCGACCGATTGTGATTTCGTTAACCAACTGTCATATAATATATAATTATGAATGATAGTTTAATAAAAACTTTAGATTTGAAGTAACAATTTTTAGATAATGCCTAATGAAATCTACCACAGATTATTTAACATTTGAATCGGAGACGGGGGCAAAAATGACAAATTCTGATATTCCCAGTTCAGCTTACGTGCATATACCGTTTTGTCGCCGCCGTTGTTATTACTGCGATTTTCCAGTTTTTGTAGTGGGCGATCGCAAAAATGGCGATAACTCAGGCACAATTATCCAATATGTAGACGTACTGTGTCAGGAAATTCGGGAAACGCCAAATTTAGGGCAATCCCTGAAGACAGTTTTTTTTGGTGGTGGCACACCTTCCCTGCTTTCAGTCAGTCAGTTGAGCACTATTTTAGAAACTCTCGACACGAAATTTGGCATTGCTGCTGAGGCAGAAATTTCGATAGAAATAGACCCCGGTACGTTCACTTTAGAACAGTTGTTGGGATATATAGCGGCGGGAGTTAATCGAGTTAGTTTGGGTTCGCAAGCTTTTCAGGATGAATTGTTGCAAGCTTGTGGGCGATCGCACTCTGTAGCTGATATTTTTGAATCAGTCGAAATAGTGCGATCGGCTGGTATTGTCAATTTCAGTTTAGACCTAATTTCAGGACTACCACACCAAACTTTAGCACAATGGGAAGCTTCCCTAGAATCAGCGGTGAAAATTTCCCCAACACATCTGTCTAGTTACGACTTAGTTGTTGAACCTGTAACTGCTTTCGGTCGCTATTTTCAACCAGGAGAACAACCATTGCCAGCGGATGAAACGGCTGCTCAAATGTACCGTTTGGCACGAGAAATTTTGACGAATTCTGGATACGAACATTACGAGATTTCCAGTTATGCTCGCCCTGGTTATCAGTGTCGCCACAACCGCGTTTATTGGGAAAATCGCCCTTATTACGCTTTTGGAATGGGGGCGGCGAGTTATGTGCAGGGAGTACGGTTGACAAGGCCTCGCAAAACTCAGGAATATTATCAATGGGTGCGATCGATTTCTCCCATCAATTCCCTATCTGATACTGATTCGACAATAATTAAGCAAGATTTCCCAATGTCGGAAAATGAAGTTTTATTAGAAACGCTAATGCTGGGTTTCCGTTTAGCAGAAGGGTTGAGTTTGTCAGTGTTAGCTGATAAGTTCGGTCAAAAAATGGTTGATAAAATTTGGCAGTGTTTGCAACCATACTGGCGGCAAGGATGGGTGGAAGTTGTGGATGCTGATGGTGCGATTACCTACGGAATAGCTTCGCTTCACGCAATTTCAGATGAAGCTGAACAGTTGCCACTGTCTGGTAATTTGAGGTTGAGCGATCCAGAAGGTTTTTTATTTTCCAATACTATATTGGCGACTTTATTTAATAAATTAGAGGATAATATAGCGTTGATAAAATAAGGTTTTCCTTGGCATAGCATAGGGCATGGGGCATGGGGCATAGCATAGGGCATAGGGCATAGGGCATCATTAACTGTTGACTGTTGACTGCATTTTAAATTGATCCCTATGATTTTAAGAGAGAAAACAAGCTTATTTAGATTGCTCCCTAAAAAACAATTACTTAGTAAGTAAGCCTTAAGGTAGACGCAGGGATTGAAATCATGCTGTCATACTTAAGAGTGATAATTTAAAAAGTAATTTAATGAACACTCTACTTCTAGACCGCAAGGCAATCGCAAGCAAGCCCAACGTTGTAATTGCTGTTCGCGACTGCAAGTCTATTTCTAAATGTACTTTTTGCACTCACTACAAAATGCAAACAGGTTCCGTTGGTCAGTGTCAATTGTTGAACGCACCTGTTCTTGGTGCATGGAAATCTTGTTCTTTAGGAGCGCCTGTTTTTACACCTGCTTTATGAATAGATTGAGAAGGCGCAACAACCAATTCAATATTTGCAAAGTAAATACAAAGAACAGAATGATTGCCATTTAAAAAGTTGTGTGTTATTTTGGGGTCAGTCAAGTTTTTGATGAACCGCATAATTGCACAAGCAAGTTAAGAAGATGACTTTAACAATTAACTCAGTAAATTCCGATCGTTCTGTCAAGATTTTGTGTTGGTATATCAATATTACTAACAAAGTTGAAATTGCTCGAATTACAAACATTTCTGATTGGTATTTTGAGCGGACGGTGTTTCCGGGAGAACGTTTGTTGTTTGAAGCGCAACCGGAAGCTGAGTTGGAAGTTTGGAGGAGTGCGGAGACTGGTGCAATTGTGTGCGATCGCATTTTGTGCGATCGGCTACAAGTTGAAGAAGCAAGTACGGTTGACTAAACAAAATCCCGTGGCACAGGCATCTTGCCTGTGAAGTTTTGTGGCACAGGCATCTTGCCTGTGAAGTTTTATGGCACAGGCATCTTGCCTGTGAATTGCTGATTTCAAGAACAGGCATCTTGCCTGTTCTACCCTTAATTGAATATTCAACATTAAAACCCGATGTCTCTAACCGAACAAATCCTCTCCCAACTGCCTGGAGATGCCCTCGGAGGCCTACGAAAAGTCGATCGCCTTTGGGAAAACCTGAAACAAAACACCGCACCCATACCAGAAGCCGTCAAACACAGCCAACAACCCATCGAAACCATCGATTTCGACATAGTTATCAGCGGCGCAACCCTCGGCATATTAATCGGTACAGCCTTAGCAGTGCGGGGGTGGCGAGTCGCCCTACTCGAACGCGGCACTCTGCGCGGGCGCGATCAAGAATGGAACATTTCTCGCAAAGAATTAGACGCATTCTTAGAACTAAATTTGCTATCAGTTACAGAAATAGAAAAAGCAGTTGCTACCGAATATAACCCAGCCCGAATCAGCTTTCCAGATACACCAGACATTTGGGTACGCGACGTACTAAACATAGGAGTAGATCCAGTTTACCTCCTCGAAACCCTAAAACAGCGATTCCTACAAGCTGGAGGTAAACTATTTGAAAATACACCATTTAATACGGCAACAATTCACCCAAATGGAATTGTCATAGAATCTAAAAATACAAATTTAGAATCAGAATCAAATTCATTTCAAACCAGATTATTACTAGATGTAATGGGACATTTTTCACCCATTGTGCGACAAGCAAGACAAGGAAAAAAACCCGATGCCGTATGCTTAGTCGTCGGTAGTTGCGCCCAAGGATTTGACCAAAATGAAACTGGCGATATATTTGCATCTTTCACCCCAATGCAAAATCAGTGCCAATATTTTTGGGAAGCATTTCCCGCACGAGACGGCCGCACAACTTACCTATTTACTTACCTAGATGCTGACACAGAAAGATTCAGTTTAGAAACATTATTTGAAGACTATTTGCGCTTGCTTCCCCAATATCAAAACGTCGAACTTAATCAGCTAAAATTTCAAAGAGCACTCTACGGGTTCTTCCCTTGCTATCGCCAAAGTCCTCTCAAAACCCCTTGGAATCGCATTCTCCCAGTCGGAGATAGCAGTGGGAGTCAATCCCCCCTCAGCTTCGGCGGTTTCGGCGCAATGGTGCGCCATCTCAAACGCTTGACTCTGGGAATTGATGAAGCTTTGACAAGTGATAGTCTCAGTCAAAATTCCCTCGCACTTTTGCAACCATATCAACCAAATTTGTCTGTCACCTGGTTGTTTCAGCGTTCCATGAGTGCTGCGATGAATCAGAAAATAGACCCAGATCAAATTAATCAACTTTTGTCTGGTGTGTTTGAGGTAATGGAAGAGTTGGGGGAACCAGTTCTTAAACCATTTCTTCAGGATATTGTGCTGTTTCCGGCTTTGTCAAAAACGCTACTTAAAACAGCAATTAGCCATCCCGGATTAGTTCTAAAAATCATCCCGCAGGTAGGAATAGCTAATCTGCTCGATTGGATGATTCATTATATAAATCTAGGAATTTATACGGGATTGCAGCCTTTGGGAAAAGCAGTAGAACCGCAGGTAAAAAAATTAGCGCCGGAACAGCAATACTATTTTCACCGATTAGTTGAAGCGTGGCAATACGGCGCTGGAGGCGATTATTAAGTGATTAATTGTGGCACGGGCATCTTGCCCGTGGCTAATATATTAGTTGTGAGTTATAACGGAGCGATAACTGCTAAAGCTTGCGGAATCACTCGGAATTTTGCAGGCGTGTGAGTTGTGATTTCACCGTCGGTATTAATCGGACGGCGTTTGCTAGTATTCACCTCAAATTCTTGACCATGCAAGGCGCGAACATTAGGCCAACTGGTATGATTTCCTTGCCTCATAGCGGGCAGCAAAGCAATCACTTCCCACCAGTTTTTTGTTTCTAAACTGTACAAATCTAGTCGTTTGTCATCGATTGTGGCATCTTCGGCTACTGTCATGCCACCACCATAATAGCGACCATTTCCAATGGCAATCTGAATAGTTTTAACATGAAAAGATTGATTATTTACTCTAATTTCGGCTCGAAATGGTCGCGATTCCCAAAGTGTCTGCAAAGCAGTAAAAGCATAGGCTAAAACTCCCCAACGCTGCTTTATATCTTTAGTCAGCCGCTGGGTAATTTGCACGCTCAATCCCAAACTTGCCACGTTGAAAAAATGCTGCCCATTTACCCAACCTAAGTCTATGAGCCGAACTTTACCGCTAGAAATTACTTGACAAGCTGCGGATAAATCTGTTGGAATTCCGAGAGTTCGTGCTAGGTCGTTAGCTGTTCCCATCGGCAAAATACCCAGGGGTAATTTAGTGTCTATTAAACCTTCTATGGCGCTGTTGAGAGTGCCGTCACCGCCGCCGATTATGACTAATTCGACTTGATTTTGGTAGCGCCGAATTGTGTCGGAAAGTTCGCGGGCGTTGTTTGTAGATTCTACGATTAACTCAAAACCCAGTGCTTGCAATTCTACAGTGGCTTGAGATAATAGCTTTTGTCCTTTTCGGGAGTGCTGGTTGACTAAAAGTAGAGCCTTCTTCATTTGTTAATTTTTCATTGGAATATTAGGTGTGTTTAATTACCAAAAGTATAGCTTGATGGTTTAACTGCATGAAACTAATGCTTTATTTCTATTTTACCAATTCTGATGGATTGACAAAAATGTGAAAAGATGGATAATTGTAGCCAAAGATTGCTAAAAAGTATCTCCGACTGTGGGCTAGCAGCAAACAATCTCGCCGATCGATAAAACCGAAATTAAAATTATGTCTAATATTTTAGAACAAGCACAAGCGGCTGCCGATCGCCAAAACTGGCCTGAGTTAGTCGAATGCTTGCAGCAAGTGACAGCAAACGGTAGCCAGCCGCAGGAACAACAGATTTTAGAGCAGGCTATCAGTTTAGCAATACAAGCCTTAGAATGCGGCGATTTTCAAGACCGCTGGGAAATTGCTAAAGTATTGCCCAATCTGGGAAATTGCGCGATCGCACCTTTAATTTCCGTGTTCGAAAACGAAGACGCAGACACGGAACAGCGGTGGTTTGCGGCCCGTATTCTCGGAAAGTTCGATCGCCCAGAAGTAATTAAATCTTTAGCAAAATTAGTCAAAAATTCCGACGAAGAATTGAGTCAAATCGCAGCCGAAACCCTGGGAAATTTAGGCCCGACAGCCGTAGCATCCCTAGCAACTCTTTTATTGCAAGAAGAATCCCGACAGTTTGCAACAGAAGCACTTGCTCAAATTCGTTGCAGCGAGACCATCACACCGCTGTTGAGTGTAGTCCAAGATTCTCAAGTTGGAGTGCGGTTTGCTGCGATCGAGGCCCTTAGCAGTTGTCACGACTCCCGGATTGGGCCGGTATTAGTAGCAGCATTGAAAGATCCGGCCACAGCGGTCAGAAAAGAAGCAGTGAAAGCACTAGGAGTTCGTGCGTACCTAGACGAAGAATTCGATTTAGTTAATTTGCTGAAACCTTTGTTGTGGGATATCCGTTTGGAGGTTTGTCAGCAAGCTGCGATCGCGATGGGAAGGCTGAAAACCGATGCAGCGGCGGCGACTTTATTTGAATTATTGCGATCGCAAACAACTCCTATTCAATTGCAAATCGAAACTATTCGCGCTTTAAGCTGGATGGAAACTGCAACCGCTTTAGAATACTTGAAAAAAGTATTAATTGCACCTAATTATAATATAAATCCTACTGTTTGTCAAGAGATTGTCACTGTTTTAGGGCGATGGTCAAAACCAGAATTAAAAGCTTTTGCTGCTAAGATTCTGATCGATTTTATCGAAAGCAATCATCCGGCTGTCGAGGATGCCAGAATTAAACAATCCTTAGCTTTAGCTTTAGGTCAATTAGGGGATATGAGAGCGCTAAATGTCTTGATTCAACTCTTGGCTAACCCAGACAACAGTGTCAGGCTGCACAGTTTGTCAGCGCTGAAACAGCTAGGTGCTGGTGAAGTTAGACAGAAATTAGAAAGTTTATTGAAACAAGATAATCTGGAACTGGGATTGAGAGAGGGAATTGCGATCGCATTGCAAGAATGGTAGGAGAATTAATAGAAAAACAGCGATCGAGGACACGGCAGTCCGGCAGGGGTTGAAACCCCTGCCTCAAAGCGTAAGTCCTCTAAAAGAGGACTGAAGAACTCCTGCCGTCCTCTTTGAGAGGACTGTCTTCTATTAGACAGGGGTTTCAACCCTTGGCGGACTCGCGGGCCCACAGACGGACTTGGCGGGCTGACAGCTTAAGTTGACAACAATGGGCACTGCCGTGTCCTAATTTCGGGTAATATTAATTCCGGTGCCACCGGATTTGATATCATCCATGTTCTTTGTGAATTTTCGCGATCGCACTTGTCACCCGCCCCAAATCCTCATCAGTCAAATTAGAACCAGAAGGCAAACAAAGCCCATACTCAAATAACTCCTGGGCCACCGCACCACCTATACATTCACAGTCAGCAAAAACAGGCTGTAAATGTAAAGGTTTCCAGACTGGACGCGCTTCTATTTTCTCTTCAGCAAGTGCTAGGCGAACCTGTTCTCTATTGGCCCCAAAAGCGGCCGGATCGATTGTCAAACAACTCAGCCAGCGAGTAGATTTCCCAAAAGTGGCTTCCGGCATAAATTCGATTCCTGGCAAATTTCCTAAAGCTTGTTTATAAAACTCAAAGTTGTGCCGTCTAGCTTCAACTCGCTCCTCCAAAACCCGCAATTGACCGCGACCAATTCCCGCCAGAACATTGCTAAGACGATAATTGTAGCCAATTTCTGAATGTTGATAATGAGGAGCTGCATCGCGGGCTTGTGTTGCCAAGAAACGAGCTTTTTCTACCAGTTTTTGGTCATCGGAAACCAACATTCCGCCGCCGGAAGTGGTGATAATTTTGTTACCATTGAATGAGAAAATACCGATTTTGCCAAAGCTTCCAGGCGATCGACCTTTGTAGCTAGCACCCAGAGATTCGGCTGCATCTTCTATGAGTGGAATTTCATAAATATTGCAAGCTTCTAAAATTGGGTCAATATCGCAACTTTGACCGTAGAGGTGTACAATAACTACAGCTTTGGGTAATTTTCCTAATTTTGCTCGTTTGTCAAGTGCTTCTCGGAACAAATCGGGGTTGAGATTCCAAGAAGTGCGATCGCTATCAATAAAAACAGGTTTTGCACCAAGATAAGTAATGGGACTAGCAGTCGCAATAAAAGTCAGAGTCGAGCAAAAAACCTCATCTTCCGCACCAACACCAATTAATTTTAAGGCCAAATGCAAAGCCGCTGTCCCGGAAGTAACAGCCGCCGCGTGTTTAGCACCAACTACTTCACAGAATTCTTGCTCAAAAGCGTCTACATGGGGGCCAACGGGGGCGATCCAGTTGGTATCGAAGGCTTCTTTCACGAACTCCTGTTCGAGGGAACCCATGTGAGGTGTTGATAGAAGAATTTGTTTTTTCATTTTAAGCTTCCTGAGTGCTATTTATCATCCTCATCACTTTATTGAAAGGTATAATAATAATATATCTTTCCATCATCAGCCGATCGTCAAATAAGTTAATCATGGAAAATAGTTTTCCAAATGTAATATATATCTTTGGAGAAGGAGCAAGTTTCCAGGTATTCTAAATTAATTCGTACTTTATCTGGATAAATTACGTTGTTGTTGTAATCAACTGGATCGCTAACCTTTGCTAGGATTTCTTCTTCATTTCTGTAAACTATGGTGGCCGGCCCAGTAATTCCGGGACGCAAAAGCAGTAAGTTGCGATCGCTACCTTGCAGCTTGTCTGCATAGCCAGGAACATCAGGTCTTGGACCAACCAGGCTCATCTCACCTACGAATAAATTCCAAAATTGTGGTAGTTCATCTAACTTCCATCGTCGCAAGTAAACACCAATGGGCGTCACTCGTGAATCGCCAGCTACTGTAATTGAACTATCGGCCACTGAACGAACACTCATTGTCCGAAACTTTTTGATATAAAAAGTCTTTCCATCCCTACCAACTCTCGTCTGCATGAAAAGGATAGGACGACCCGATGTTACCCAAATTATTAGAGCGATCGCAATTATTGGGAAGGAGAAAATTATTAACGCTGACAATGATACCATCAAGTCAAACAGACGCTTGCCAAATTGTAAATACAAGAGTTGGTCCACATATTGAATGATTTGCTCGTGAAATCCTTTAATGTTCTGTGTCACAATCCACTCACTCCTTAGTCTAATAAAGTACAGAAATACTACTTATTTAATCATGCAAGGCTTTAGCATAGAGATCTTCATGTAGTTTCACGACGTTCCCCAGATCGTAAACAGACATATGCTCACGTCCCCTGTTTCCCATCATCTGAGATTCTTGCGGGTGATCTAGAATCCATGTCATCGCTGCGGCAATTCCCTCTATATCTCCTACCTGGACCAGTAAACCACAGTCTCCTGCTAACAAGTCCCTAATTCCTCGAATATCTGTACCAATCACAGGAGTTCCCAAACATAACGACTCCATCACACCTCTAGGGAGTCCTTCCCTTTCTGAAACTAATAAAGTGGCGACTGAAGCCGAGATCAAAGTGGGAATATCTCGGCGATAACCCAAGAAATGAACCTGATTTTCCACCCCTAAGTCAATTGCTAACTTTCGTGTCTCATCCATCAATAACTTCGGGCCATCTCCAGCAATAGCTAAGTGAATTTCGGGTTTTCCTAAGTTAGCTAATGCCCTAACCATGTCTCTATGACGTTTGTTGGGAGTAAATTCTGCTATCGTCAAAAACAGCGAATTGATTGGTGTTAGTCCTAGTTCTTGACGCAGCTTTACTATATCCGCTTCTACAATATTTTTGCGATTATAATAATTGAGTTCCACTCCTATTCCTGGCATATAAAGAATGCGTTCTGGTGGAACTATCCCCAGGCGTTTCGCTGCCTCCTCATCGTCATGATTAATCACTACCAAGTAGTCTGTCCAGGCACCAGCGAGTTTTTCCAAAGTCATAAATACTGCATTTTTGACCGGATTTCCTCCTGGATAAAAGTGAAAGCCGTGAGCTGTATAGATTACTTTTGTTTTTTGGTTTTTTCTTAAATTATTGAGGGTTGCTCTGGTAATAAAAGCAGCTACGGGGGTATGTACGTGAACTAGATCGTATTCCCTCTGAGCCATTACCTCTCGGATGATTTGCGGGGAGGCAAATATATTCTGTAGTTCCAGAGGGTTGCGTGAAAAGTCAACATCCCAAACCCGATCGAAAGTCTCTGAGCATTGAGAACAAGTTGAAATTTCAGAAGCCATAGCATCTACCAACCAGCCTTGACTGCGGAAGTAATGGGCAAAGGGAAAAAGAAACTCCCTAAAAACACTTGGAACTGTCGCGACCATTAAAAGTTTTTTCATATCTTTCTGCTCCCTATATATGAGAACAACTTAGTTTTTTCATCTTAGTCTCCTCATCATTTTTTATCGACCTATTATCTTTTTATAGCCCTCCTAAATCAGGTGGTTAAATAAGCACGAGCCGCGTTATTTGAAATCATTCATTTATATTACCTTTGACCAAGAATACATAACAAAAAACGCAACAAAAGTAAATATTTACCAATCATTTAAAGCTGCGATCGAGTCATGACAACAACTCTGCCAAAGCTTGTCGAACACTTACACTTGGCGACCATCCCAAGGCTTGAAGTGCTGTATTATCAGCGACACTGTGACGGATATCCCCAGAGCGGGGCTGATTGTGAATAGGTTGCAAGTTTTTAGCAGTCAATTCGTTGAGAATATGAACAATATCTAGGAGAGATGTAGCTACGCTTTGTCCAACATTGAAAGTTCTTCCTGCTGCTTTCGGGTGTTCCATGACCATCAGGTTGGCATGAATCACATCAGAAACGTGAATAAAATCGCGACTTTGAAGACCATCACCGTAGATGGTCGGGGGCAATCCTTGACCAATCCGATCGCAAAATATCGAAATTACGCCGGAATAGGGGCTTGATGGGTCTTGACGCAAACCAAAGACATTGAAATATCGCAACGAGACAAACTCTAGCCCGAAAGTTCGAGCATAACAGTGACCCATAAGTTCCGAGGCCAGTTTGTCTACTCCATAGGGAGTTATGGGGTGTACAGGCATTGACTCATTTTTCGGCAAAGTTGGTTCATCCCCGTAAACCGCAGCACTACCAGCAAATACCACGCGGCGGACACCATGTTTGCGAGATGCTTCCAATACATTTAGCGTGCCGCCATAATTTACCTTCCCGGTGCCGATCGGGTCGTTAACGGATTTTGGTACACTGGCGATCGCCGCTTCATGGAAAACATACTCGCATCCCTGCACGGCGGAATCAACCGTTGATAGGTCGGCAACATCACCCACCAATACCTCAACATCTAGTGGAGGAATAGAGACAATATTTTCCAGTTTGCCACTTGAAAGATTGTCAAGAATACGAACTCTATAGCCTCTTTGAACCAAAGCTTCCACCAGATGTGAACCAATAAATCCACACCCACCAGTCACCAAGATCGTTTTTTTTTCTATTGTCATTTTTTTGCACCAAAATTTAAGATCGAGCGGGTTAATAGTTTTCTTCTAGCCAAGCTTGGAACATCAACACATTCCATAAACAGAATTGCCAGTTGCGATCGCCCGAAAGATGTTCTGCCCACTTTTGGCGAATCGGCTCAGGATTAAAAAACCCTTCTCTTTGCAAGCGCTTTTCATCCAGTAACGCCTCTGCCCAATCTCGTAAAGGTCCACGCAGCCAGCTATCAATGGGAACGCCAAACCCCATTTTAGGGCGATCGATTAAATCTTTAGGTACGTACTTATCCAAAACTTGACGCAACAGCCACTTACCTTGATTGTTACGGATTTTCATCGAAAATGGCATCTGCCAAGCTAATTCCACCACCCGGTGATCTAGAAGCGGTATCCGACCCTCCAAACTCACACCCATACTGGCGCGATCTAATTTTACGAGGATGTCATCGGGCAGATATGTTACCGTGTCCAGATACATCATGCTTTCGATCAATGATGGTACTTTTGCCCAAAGCTGGCGATCGCTTAAATTTGTCGGCTGCTCAAATCCACCTATGACTAATTCTTCTGGTTGTTTCCAGTAGGAAACCAGACCCATATACATCATTTCAGGATCGGAAACTTTCAAAATGTCCGCCAGTAAGTGTACTTTGTAGCCAAGAGCAAATTGGCGAAGATTTTTTGCTAGTAAAGGACTAAAGTTACTTAAAGCCCAATCCCAAGCTTCAGGCGATACGCTAGTCAATGCACGCGCGGTCGTCTGCCGTAGCGCTTTGGGCATCCAGCCAAACTTCTGCCAAATGCTGCGCCCCAAGAAATAGCGGCTGTATCCTCCAAACACTTCATCGCCACCGTCGCCAGAAAGGCTAACTGTAACGTGCTTTTTTGCCAGTTGAGATACTAGGAAGGTAGGCACTTGAGATTGGTCGGAGAAGGGTTCATCATATAGACTAGGTAGCTTGGGGATCACTGCTAGTGCTTCTGCTGCGGTGATATAAAGTTCTGTGTGGTCTGTTTTGAGGTGTTCTGCTACCGCTTTGGCATACTGTGCTTCGTTGTAGGCATCTTCATAAAAACCGATAGAAAAAGTTTTCACGGGCTGATTGCTTTGGACCTGCATAAGCGCTACCACTGTGGAGGAGTCAATTCCCCCAGAGAGGAAAGCACCTAAAGGCACGTCTGCCACCATTCGCATTCCTACTGCGTCCCGCAGTAGCGCGTCCATTTGGTCTACTGCTTCCTGTTCCGATCCGGTGAAGGGTTTCGCAATACCTAATTCGGCTGTTTCCCTGGCAGACCAGTAGGGAACTGGTGCGGGATGAGTATCAGTACCGTTCCAGGTGAGGAGTGTTGCTGGTGGTAATTTATAGATGCCTTTGTAGATTGAATAAGGGGCGGGTATGTAGCCATGCCTGAGAAATATGGTTAAAGCATCCCGATCGATTTCAGCATCAAAAGCCGGATGAGCCTTTAAAGCTTTGAGCTCAGAAGCAAATAGCAATGTATTACCAACCCAACCATAATAGAGTGGCTTTTCACCTAAGCGATCGCGCCCTAAATGAAAGACCCGCTCTTGACGATCCCACAAAGCAAAAGCAAACATCCCATTGAAGGACTGAATAGAGTGATCTAGCCCCCACTCGCTAAAGCTAGCCAGCATGATCTCAGTATCTGAATGCCCTCGAAAATTATGTCCTAGCTGCTCTAGCTTGTGTCGCAGTTCTGGAAAGTTATAAATCTCACCATTGAACACAATAACGTAACGCCCATCCACAGACACCATCGGCTGATGCCCTTCTGGCGAAAGGTCTACAATTGCCAATCGCCGATGTCCCAGAGCAATTCCTGCCGCCTCATCTACCCAGATGCCACCGCTATCTGGGCCTCGATGTAGCAAAGTGTCTGACATTTGCTGCGCGATCGCTTGCAATTTGTCTGCGCTCACTTCTATGGATGTGTTCCAAAGACCAGTAATTCCACACATAAATTCCTTCTTCTCACCAAACTAATGTTTATTCACGATCGAGAAAATGCCGGATATACAGAGTTATTGACTATCTACATGGAGAAATTCTTTAAATTCCTCATGTATCATAGTTTACTCCTGTCTCTTGCCTCAAGTTTTATCCTATTTTTTGAGCGATTACACTTTCGTATAATGCCTCATATTGAGATACAATAGCATCCAATGAAAAGCTTTCGATAATTCTTGTTCGTGCTGCTTTTCCTAATGCTTCTCGACCATCCGCACCTAGATCGATCAATTCTTGCCAAGCCTGAGCTAATGCCTCTGGATTTTTAGGTGGCACAACTTTTCCTGTATCACTAACAATCCAAGCAGAATCCCCTACATCTGTCACTACGCAAGGGACAGCGCAGGACATGGCTTCACCTATAACATTAGGAAAAGCTTCGCCATA
Organism: Oscillatoriales bacterium; assembly: GCA_043742065.1. Classification (GTDB taxonomy): domain Bacteria; phylum Cyanobacteriota; class Cyanobacteriia; order Cyanobacteriales; family Microcoleaceae; genus Microcoleus. The sequence goes on along the minus strand of JAYTZD010000577.1, from coordinate 134 downwards.
AGCAGAAGTAGTAGATGCAATATCTAAAGAAGCAGTAAGCTGGGGAATATTCTGCCTTTCGCCTAGTAAGTGGATTCGTTCGCTAATTCCTAATTCCTGGATCAGTTCGCATAATATCTGATTTTCCCAATTGA
>JAYTZD010000576.1:0-5069 GCA_043742065.1 Oscillatoriales bacterium | reverse complement strand
GCCGAGCAATTATCAACAATAACGTAGAATAACTTAGCTTTTCAATCGAAAATCCAAAATCCAAAATCGAAAATTGAATAATCCCTTCTAGCGCCGATAAGCTAAAGCAAATCGATCGATTCCTGCTAAATCGGCAAATATCTGAACTTGGCAATAACTCCCCTGGCTTTCCAGTATTGCAGCTACCGCTTCAGCTTGTCCGGCCATCATTTCAACTAACCAGATTCCCCCGGATTCTAAATAATCGGGAGCTGTTTCTGCTAAATGCCGGATGCAATCTAACCCATCTAAACCGCCGTCTAAGGCTAGATGAGGTTCGTGTTTGGTAACTTCTGGTTGCAGAGTCAATACTGTGCTGCTGGGTATGTAAGGTGGGTTAGATATCATGCCACTAACTTGACCTTTCAGGAATTCTAGGGGTTCCCACCATGAACCCCGATCGAACTTAATGCGATCGCCCAAACCGCAATTGTCGGCATTTTGTTGAGCAACTGCCAAGGCTTCGGAAGAAAAATCTACTGCATAAATTGTGGAATTTGTCAAGGCAGAAGCTAGTCCGATCGCGATCGCCCCACTCCCAGTTCCCAAATCCACCCAATTAGATTTGAGATTAACGCGATCGGGCTTCAGCGCTTCCACAGCCAAATCAATCAGCAATTCAGTCTCAGGACGAGGAATTAGCACCGCCGGCGTTACCTTGAGGGCAAAATCTCGCCAATGTGTCATTCCAGTTAAATACTGGACTGGCACTCGTTCCTGCAAGCGTCGCTCCCACAATTGGGCAAGTTCAGCTAAGGATAAATTTAATTCAACTTTTGGTGAATCCTTAAATGACTCCAAACGCAGAGCCAATTTATCCAAACTGGTCAACTCTTGCAGCAGCCACTCTAGTTCGGTTAAGGAAACATCAGAATCGATCGCCTCTACCTTAGCTCGATCGATCCACTGCCAAAGCTCTAAACCAGAAACAAACATAGGAATGGGGAATGGGGAATGGGGCAATTTTCGATTTTCGATTTTCGATTTTGGATTAAAGTCTAAAATCTGATGAGCATCGGGCATAAAGCATGGGTAAATAATCAGTCAACAGTCAACAGTCAACAGTCAACAGTCAACTGTCAACAGTCAACTGTCAACGAATTAACTGTCAACGAATTAACGAATTAGCGAGCTGGTCGGGGTTGACTTGGGGCGGGTGCAATCGCCGGAGAGCGAGGTGCTGGTTGAGTTGGGCTGGCTGCTGGGGGTTTATTTTGGTTGCCTGTACCTGCTGGTTGGAGCGATCGGACAAAATCCAGCGACTCCCGCGACGGCACCAACATCATTTGACTCAAAAACGGATCGTTCTTAGTTCGCAAAGCTTCCAGAACGCCCTCCAAATTCACCACTTCAATCTTAATTGGGAGAGTTACAGTCGGCTGCTGCTGCTTGAAACGCTCGACCTCTGCTTGTAATTCCTCCTTATTGAAAAAGAACGGAATCACCTCTTTCTGACCCTGTTGAAAGGTCAAAACACCATTTTCATTACCGACTTTGGCATAAAAAAGAGGTACTCCATTGAACTCAGGAGCTTTTTGTCCTGCTTGCTTTAGCAACGTTTTGGCGGACTCAACTTGCTGCGGAGCCGGAATATAGTCAAATTGCAGCTCATTCGGCTTGTCTTTATTCGCTTGAGATAGCTGATAAATCTTGCCCAGGGACAACGGGATCACCCGCGCCGTTGATGCCAACTGAGGATTGTTAGCTTTCAGTTCTCGATTAATAAAACTTTGAGCATCCCGCTGGCTGATAAAAATTAGCCCCACAGAAATAGGAGTGGTTTGACCCTGCTTGGTTCCAGAAGTTACTAGAGGAAGACCTTGTGCATCGGCGATCGTAAATACTGGCACAAACTCCAACTTTTCTAAAATCTGCGGTTCTGGCAGTGCCAGTGCAGACATATTGCCTATTGGTGATGGGATAAGCAGAGTGCTGCCCATAATCCCCAGAATTGCACCTAAACGAACTAATGATTTCATGTTTTTTCCATCAGGAGCGATAGCTTGTAAAAGTATAGTCATTTATTACGTGACATGGGAGGCATGAAGTCCCTCCCCTTTCTTTTTTACTTCGAGCGGATTGACCCGCCTCGGCTGAACTACGCAGCTCTCTATCCCATCGCACAAGGCATTTGGGATTGCTTTTCTCAATATATTATAAGACCCGTTAACATCGGCATTAATCAATCTACCGCTCGATGTTTTGTACAATCCTCTCTTAACTCGTTTACCGCAAAACTTGACACGATCAGCACCATCCTTCCCGTAAACAGGAATCGGGTCTAAATTTAGGAAACTGGATTGAGAAGTATATGATTCTTCCTGCACCATCACTCTTATTCCCACCAATGCAGCCTTATATTCCAACATCTCAATCAATCGAGCATGAGGAATTGCTACAAAGTTCTGATTAGTTTGTTTTCCCAAATTAATCTTGTTTTTCCATTGTACATTTTTGCCAATTACCAGAGTCCCAATCTTTCGCGAGCTTAAAAGATTGATAATCCTTCGACTGGCATGGTGCAAGTAATTATCGATTTTCTGGTTTCGACAACGAGTCAAGCGCTTAACTCTGCATGATGATGTTTGGCGATTTACTTTTAATTGAGATTGTAGATGTGATTTACGCTTGTTGTAGAATTGATTAATTGATTTCAGTGGTCGCCCGTTAATCAGTAAAGGGACAAATCCCGGCTGATTTGAAGTTAGCGCTACTAAATTATTCAATCCTAAATCAATACTAGCTACTAATTCTTTTTGATTTTCATTGATGGTGGACTCCGATTCATTATAAATCACCTCAATCACATAGGAATCACATTTTGGGACTAATCTAACTTGACAAATCTGAAGAGATTTTACCTGGGTTTTAATTGAAATGTTAGTACCTGAAAGCTGGATAATTCCTTTCTTCAATTGCTTGCTACTAATCGCCTGAATCGTATAGACGAGAATATTCCGACCCTTGACTTTATCTTTGTACTTCGGTAACTTCGGGCGGCCAGTGAATTTTGTCGGGTCATTTTTGTAAGCTTTGACTGCTTTAAAAAAAGCTTGCCAATTCTTGTCCAATATCATCAAGATTTGTTGACTTACTTTAGCTGGTAACGCCTTATATGCTGGATGAGATTTCATCAACTGAGCCATTTTGTGGTAATTGAGATATCCCCATCCATATATAAAGTTTTGGCGAATGACGTAGTTAGCAGCGTTGTAAAGATTTTTAGATTGAAATGCTAATCCATCGATCGAGGCGAAACGATCTTCTGTGGATTTAATGATGTGTCTCTCTGCTAGTTGCATTAAGATTCTCCATTTTTTAAGGAGTGCAATAGTTTTCTTGGTTGACCCTACTGATTAAATCTATTATTAATATTTTTAAATCGGGATGACAGGATTTGAACCTGCGACATCCTGCTCCCAAAGCAGGCGCGCTACCAAGCTGCGCTACATCCCGGTGTGGTAGTTATCCACCCCACAACTATTAACACATAAAATCCTGAACTTGTCAAGCTATTTTTGAATTTAATTTCAACTAACCTCGATCGGTGATAGCAGCGTCAATATTGCCTTGCTTGGAGAAATCAACGCTGGCTGTTTACCGATCGACTAATCCGGATACCAAAACATACCTTTAATCCCCTCTGGATCCGACAGAAAGCCCAAATTTTCGTAAAAATTCACCACTTGAGGGTCAGCAAATAAGGTAATGTTGCTGATGTCTTCACTGCGGAGTTTTTTAATGATGTATTTCATCAGTGCTTTGCCCATGCCCTTACCTTGGTAATCAGGATGGACTACCACATCCCACAGCGTGGCATTAAAAGCGTGGTCTGAAGTCGCTCTGGCGAAACCTACCAGCCGTCGCTGGGTGCCCCGCATCTCCCACATAGAGACGACTAAGAAGCTGTGCACAATAGCTTTTTTGACTTTACGCAGGGGACGGCGGGACCAACCCACTGCATTACAAAGTTCTTCGAGTTCGTAGAGGTCAATGTCCCGATCGCAACTAAAAAAGATGCGAGCATTGCCGATGGAGGTGGGTTTGCGAAAAGTTGGGGACAGCGGATCGCCAGACCCAACAGTCACATCTTCCTCAAGTTCGGGTGTTTGGGGTACAGAGGCAGACTCAGAACTACTAAATAAGTTTTTCCAAAAACCCATGCAAGCGCGGTTAAGGTAGTAGAAGTTGGACGACGTTACAGAAAACCCGGAAGATCGACCCACTCCGATCGGGATGGGATGAATTACGGGTAATCTTTTAAGCAACAGCTTACGGTACACTCATCTTACGCCGAAAAGAGGAATTTGTCGTCCAACATTGAGTCAGAGCTATTATGTTCCTTGTCAAGTTGGGTACAAATGCTCAACCTGGTCAAACATTCCCAGGCAAATTTAACATCTGTTTTTAGCTAGGCAGACGGGCACAACTTAAATCGGATAGTCGAACCGAGAATTCTCTTTGCCACAAGGCATGGGGAAAGTCAATACCTAATATGTCTCCCGCACCTTCCCCTCAATTATGGCTTCGGGTTTAAAACCATCTACACTAGAACTCCTCAAGCGCTTTAACCGAGCGTTTCCGCAGTTTTACGAGCAATTTGTCAGCAGCGAAATCCAACTGCAAAACCTCAAATTAGCTTATCAGCTCTATAAAACTAGGCAAGCAGTCATCGAAGTCAGACCGGAAGGTAATAAAAGTGCCCTGCATTTTGCTTACCGCAACCAGTCTTTTTTACTGAGTGATATTTTCGGAGTCCTGGCCGCCTACGGACTAACGATTCATAGTCTGAGTCTATATGGTCAAATTTACCCGCCGATGCTGGTATTTATCAAATTGGTAGTATCTCGCGGAGGCAAGGTACTGGCAGATAAAACCGCCGAAAACGTCTGTAGGGCGGTTCGTGAGGCCTTGGCGGGGCATTTTGAAGTGGAAGAGATGTTGGCGGTGGAATTCAATCTAGACGCGGGTTTAGAGGACGTGGCAACGGAATTCTACGTCGATCCGGTGTTCCACCTGCCAGCTTTGCT
>JAYTZD010000575.1:0-10098 GCA_043742065.1 Oscillatoriales bacterium | reverse complement strand
CAAGACGCGGTACGCTCCACAACCTGCCATTATCTGCTCTTTCCTGTCATACTGACATTAGGACTTAAACCTAACCGTTGTTTCATAGGAGCCGGGATTTCTCCGATACTAGGATGCTTCAACACGTAGATGTTTTTGTTCTTACTCACAGTCTAATTTTAGCATAAATACCACGGCGGTTAAAACCGCACGAGTCGCTTCCCTAGGAAGGACTAAAGTCTCGCTCGTTTCCCACATCCCGTATTATTTTATGAATTATGATGAATCAGATTCACCGCCGATCGCAAATGCAGACGGTGAGTCCTTAACATTAGAACAGGCGATCGCAAATTTGCACTCCCAAGACTACAGTCTCCGCTACTATGCTGCTTGGTGGGTGGGCAGATTTCGAGTCAAAGAACCGGCAGTTATTGCAGCTCTGATTGATGCTTTGCAAGCAGAATCAGAACAAACAAAAATAGGTGATTATTCCCTATTGCGAAATGCGGCGCGAGCTCTGGGGAAATTGGGCGATAAACAAGCATTGCCGGCCCTAACTCATTGTTTGGAATGTGCGGATTATTACGTGCGGGAAGCGGCGGCTCAAGCTCTCGAAATGCTGGGCGATCGCGATTCTATTCCACCGCTAATGCAACTACTGGATCGTGGCATAGCAGCCGCTGTACGAGTCCCAGGCAAGTCGCACCTCGTCCAACCTTACGATTCGGTAATTGAAGCTTTGGGCACCTTAAAAGCTGTAGAGGCAATACCATTAATTGCACCTTTTTTAGAACATTCTGTCGCCAGAGTACAATACGCTGCGGCGCGGGCTATGTACCAGTTAACAGGGGAAGTGGTTTATGGTGAATTGTTGGTGACTGCTTTGAATGGGGATAATTTGCAGTTGAGACGATCGGCTTTAATGGACTTAGGTGCGATCGGCTATTTGCCCGCAGCTCAAGCTATCTCTGAGACCTTAGCAGAAAATAGCATGAAATTAATTGCCCTCAAAGGAATTTTAGAACATCATCTCGATCGACAAGAATCACTATCTTTATCGAATGAAGCTATCGGCGTGATGAACCTAATGGATAGCCTTTTATAGAACAATTTATGACTAATCAACTAATTCGCGCTGTCGAACAAGCCGATTCTTCCGAAGGCTTGTTAAACGCAGTCAAAGCACTTGCTGCTGCTAGCTCAAAAGAAGCAATTCCCACATTAATTACAGTCCTCGGCTACAACAACCCAGGTGCCGCCGTTGCCGCCGTTGACGGGCTGATTCAAATCGGAGAACCTGCCGTAGTGCCCCTCCTAGAACAGTTGGATGGTTATAATTACGGAGCGAGAGCTTGGGCGGTTCGGGCCTTGGCGGGAATTGGAGATCCCAGGGGTTTAGATATTTTGCTCGATGCGGCGGCGAATGACTTTGCTTTGAGCGTGCGGCGGGCGGCGGCTAGAGGTGTGGGTACGATTTACTGGGAACTGATGCCCGCAGAACAAATTGTAGAGGCTCAAAAAAGTGCATCCAAAACCCTGCTGCAAGCGTCCCAAGACCCAGAATGGGTGGTTCGCTATGCAGCAGTCGGAGGTTTGCAAACTTTGGCTAGTGCTGCGGTGCAACCGGATTGGTTGTCCGAAGTTTTGACCAGACTTGACGAAATTGTTTCTGGTGATGAGACTTCTGCCGTTAGGGCACGCGCCTGGGTTGCTCAGCAAAAATTGTTACTTGGCTAGGGTTTTGGCGATCATTTCTTCCAATTCCCCTTGAGCGAGAGTGGTTAATATAAAGACTTCTTGTACAGTTTTGCCCTGTCTGGCGATGATTTTAAATCCCCCACGGATTGGTACTGACACTCTTAATGTCATGTGGGGGATGTGACCTTTAACTTTGTTAATAACACCTGGAGTAACGGTGTGAATGCCAATTTTTTGAGTCAGTCGCTCTAAAATTGGTATCAATCCGTCAAGATGGGTAGAGTGATTCCAAACTAAGCGGCCTTTAGATTGTGAGTTCATAACTTTTTAACCAATTCAACATACCCAGTCTAAGCCACCCCCAGCGTTAAGCAATTGCCAATCCCCTGAAATTATCCATGAATTAGGACGTTATTAATTGCTGAAACCATTGATTTGACGGCATTTGCCTTCTTCCTTCTTCCTTCGGCTATAACTTTCGGTTTTTCTAATTGATTGGCGATCGCCCTCAGCATTTCAGTTACACTACACGGTTTGTTGAGATAACCGTCGGCTTTGACTTCAAGAGCTCTTTCCATTTCAGTACCTGTCATAAAAATAAATGGAATGCTGGCCGTTGCAGAGTGCGATCGCAAAGCTGCAAAAACTTCAAAACCGTTGAATTTGGGCATCATTACATCAGACAAAATTAAATCAGGAATTTGTGCGATCGCCATTTTGATCCCAACTTGTCCATTATGAGCACCCACAGCTTCAAAACCGTGCCATTCCAGAATTTCTAATACAGTTTCTCGGATCAAGTCGTCATCTTCTATAACTAATATTTTGGTCATTTTTGTGGCTTTTTGCTGGCTGTATACCTATTTATCTGTTAAAGTTATAGTAACAGTATTTTAATAATTTCAAGTGGACTATTGCAGCTACCCAGTTTTTTCCGGGATTGGCGATCGTACTTCATCAAAATTTTTCATAAATCAATCAAATAAACCAGGAAAAATATCATGAGATTTATCAGCCCTAAAACAGATTTTGCCTTCAAAAAAATCTTTGGTTCCACCGACAGCCAAGATATCCTGATCAGCTTCTTAAATGCTCTAATTTACGCCGGCGAGCCAATTATCCAAGACTTAAAAATTATTGACCCTTACTTAGCTGCTACCGTTATGGGTCTCAAAGATAGTTATTTGGATGTCAAAGCTCAAATTACTGGCAATAAAACGGTAATTATTGAAATGCAAGTTTTGAATGTAGCTGAAGAAGAAAAACGAGTCGTCTACAACCTAGCCAAAACCTATGCAAACCAACTCAGAATCAGAGACCGTTATCCGAGATTACAACCAGTAATTGCATTAACAATTACTGATTTTGAAATGTTTAAAGAACAACCTGATGTTATTTCTCATTTCGTTTTCAAGGAAAAAACCAAACTATTTGATTATCCCCATCTCGAAGTTGAAATGTTTTTTGTCGAGTTGCCGAAGTTCAAAAAAGAGTTAAACGAACTCACAACTTTGACTGATAAATGGATTTATTTTATGAAGCATACTTCCGATCTAGAAACAATTCCCGCCACAATGGAAACAATTCCAGAACTAGAAAAAGCTTTTCTAATTGCCAATGAGGCTAACTTAAGCTTGAAAGAGTTCGAGGATATGGAAGCCGAAGAAAGGGCAATCGAAGAACAGCGGGGAATAGTTTCTAGAGGTATAGAAGAAGGTTTGGAGCGAGCTAGGGCTCAATTGATGCAAGCAGGGATTCAAGAAGGGATTCAAGAAGGGATTCAAGAAGGCCGTCAAGAAGGGATTCAAGAAGGAATTAAAGCAGGTCAAAGAGCATTAATTCTGCGTCTGCTGGAGCGACGTGTCGGAGCTGTAAATCCTGATGTAGTTTCGCGGATTGGGGAATTGTCGGTTGAGCAGTTAGAGAGTTTGGTAGAGGAGGTAGTCGGATTTTCTAGTTTATCCGATTTAATGGTTTGGTTAGAAGAAAATAGTCTATAGAGCGATCGCTATTACCGCATTACCGCGATCGGGTAAAATACAATTGAGTGTATCGCTATTAACTGAGGAAAAAGCTATGTCAGAATTTCTCGACTTTCTCAGACATCAGTTTGCTTACATTGCCATTGGCGAATTTAAACCAGGAAAATTTAAAGAAGCAGAACAACTTTTTGCCAAAGCAGTTGCAACTTATGCTACAGGTTTTAAGGGAGCGTATTTGCTGCAATTGCCCAATACTGACAAGGGTATTGCTATCATTTTTTGGGAAAGCGTAGAAGAGATGACCACCAACCAAAGTGAAGCTTACCAGGAAATCTTGAAGCAGATGACGCCTTTGTTTGCAAAAATACCAGATACTGATGTTTATGAAATCGTGAGTGAAATCAAGCCAAAAAGTGAATGAATTTGGTAGGGGGTCATTATTCATATTACCCGAAATCAGGACACGGCACTGCCATGTCCCTACAATTCATCGGGTAGGGACATGGCACTGCCGTGTCCTAGGTTACTATCATTCCGGTTGTGAAATTTTAGGCGATAGAAATTTCGGAAGACAAATAAACGTCTTGAATTGCATTAAACAATTTGACCCCTTCCTCAAAAGGACGCTGAAAAGTTTTGCGCCCCGAAATTAAGCCACAACCTCCAGCGCGTTTGTTAATTACTGCGGTGCGAATTGCCTCAGCAAAATCGGTTTTTCCCGAAGCACCACCGGAATTAATTAAACCCATCCTTCCGGCATAACAGTTGAGCACTTGATAGCGAGTTAGATCGATCGGGTGATCTGTCGTCAAATCAGCATAAACCCGCTTGTCGGTTTTGCCATAACTGTGGGCGCTAGCTTTAGTAACAGCTTCGTAGCCGTTGTTGCACTCTGGCAACTTCTGTTTGATAATATCAGCTTGAATCGTCACTCCCAAGTGATTTGCTTGCCCGGTCAAATCCGCTGCAAGGTGATAATCTTTGTCTTGTTTGAAAATATCGTTGCGGAGGTAGCACCACAGAATTGTCGCCATTCCATAGTCGTGAGCGTGTGCAAAAGCTTGACTGACTTCTTGAATTTGCCGCGTCGATTCTGGCGAACCAAAATAAATTGTGGCTCCGACTGCAACCGCTCCCAAATTCCAAGCTTGTTCGACAGAAGCAAACATGATTTGGTCGTATTGATTGGGATAAGTCAGCAATTCATTGTGATTAAGTTTCATAATAAAAGGGATTTTGTGCGCGTATTTTCGAGATACACTTCCCAAAACTCCTAGGGTTGTCGCGACTGCATTGCATCCCGCAGAAATTGCTAATTTAATGATGTTTTCGCTGTCAAAATAGATGGGATTCGGTGCGAAAGAAGCGGCCGCCGAGTGTTCGATTCCTTGATCTACGGGGAGGATAGATAAATAGCCAGTATTCGCCAAGCGTCCACTAGAATAGAGTTGTTGGAGAGAGCGGAGGACTTGAGGAGAGCGATCGGTTTGAGCGAAAATTCTGTCTACCCAATCCGGGCCGGGCAGGTGCAACAAATCTTTAGAAACTTTCGCTTGATGATTGAGCAAGTCTTCTGCTTCATCGCCAAGCCAAGACTCGATGGAATTGGAAACTGATAGTATAGCTGTCATGCAGATTTCCCCTTCAATTTCAATGTAGGCTGATGATTGTAGATACTAGCCTTGCTGGTATTGTAGCAAAAATCCTAGTTGTTATCAAGGTGACGATCGGCAGAGTTTTTAATCAGATTACAGACAACAGCAACTTGGACGCGCTACCCTAGAATAAGCTGGCAGCTCAGCATTAGCTCAAGTACCAGCGATCGGCGATCGATTCACAACTTTGCCCTCAAAATGTCACATATTTACTTTGATTCTAACAAATTAGGAAAAATACCATGAAATTTATCAGCCCGAAAACAGATTTTGCCTTCAAAAAAATCTTTGGTTCCACCGATAGCCAAGATATTCTGATCAGCTTCTTAAATGCTCTAATTTATGGCGGTGAGCCAATTATCCAAGACTTGCAAATTATTGACCCTTATTCTGCTGGTATTGTGAGTGGACAAAAAGACAGTTATTTGGATGTCAAAGCTCGCATTACCGACAACAAGACGGTAATTATTGAAATGCAAGTTCTGAATGTAGAGGCTTTTGAAAAGCGAGTTATCTACAATCTAGCCAAAACCTATGCTAACCAACTCAAAATCAGAGAAGGTTATCCTAGATTACAACCAGTAATTGCTTTGACAATTACTGATTTTAAAATGTTTAAAGAACAACCGGATGTGATTTCTCATTTTGTGTTCAAAGAAAAAGAAAAACTATTTGATTATCCTCATCTCCAACTTGAAATGTTTTTTGTGGAATTGCCGAAGTTTAACAAAGAGTTAGATGAACTCACAACTTTGACTGATAAATGGATCTATTTTATGAAAAATACTCCCGATCTAGAAGCAATTCCAGCAACAATGGAAACAGTTCCAGAACTCGAAAAAGCTTTTAGAATCGCCAATCAAGCTAACTTAAGCTTAGAAGAGTTGCAGAATATGGAAGCCCAAGAGATGGCGCTCGAAGAAGAGCGGGGAGTAATTACTAGGGGTATAAGAGATGGCTTAGAGTTAGCTAAGAGTCAATTGATGCAAGAAGGGATTGAAGCAGGCCGTCAAGAAGGGATTGAAGCAGGAATTAAAGCAGGTCAGACAGCTTTGATCCTGCGTCTACTGGAGCGACGTGTAGGAACAGTAAATCCTGATGTAGTTTCGCGAATAGGAGAATTATCTGTTGAGCAATTAGAGAGTTTGGTCGATGAAGTAGTAGGATTTTCTAGTTTATCCGATTTAATGGGTTGGTTCGAGGAGAATAATTAAAAGTGCGATCGCGAAACTGATTTTAATCAGATTACAGACAACAGCAACTTGGACGCGCTACCCTAGAATAAGCTGGCAGCTCAGCAGCAGCTCGAGTACCAGCGATCGCCGATCGATTCACAAATTTACCATCAAAATGTCACACACTTACTTTGATTCTGAAAACGGTCACAAATCCTTCGAGATGCCCGGTGCCAAACCCCACTATAACCCCGATCGCCCCGGTCAAGTAGAGCACATTTTCCTCGACTTAGTGCTGAATATTCCCAAACAAAGCTTTCGGGGTACTTGCAGCATCCGCATTAATCCAGTCCGCAGCGGTATTGACAAATTAACCTTAGATGCTGTCAACCTAAAAATTAAATCCGTCAAAGTCGGCGACACCAAGCAAGATTTCGACTGCGATGGCGAATTTCTACAAATTCAACTGCACGAACCAACAGAAGCCTATAAACCGATTACAATTGCGATCGACTATTCAGTCGAAAAACCCCAACGCGGCCTTTATTTCGTTGGCCCAGATAAACACTATCCCGACAAACCCACTCAAGTTTGGACACAAGGCGAAGACGAAGATTCTCGCTTCTGGTTTCCCTGCTTCGACTATCCTGGACAACTCGCAACTTCCGAAATTCGAGTACAAGTTCCTAGAGAGTTCTTTGCTATTTCCAACGGTGAATTAGTTAGCACAAAAAACGACGGCGACGATAAAATTTATCACTGGTCACAAACCCAAGTTCACCCGACATATTTGATGACTTTGGCTGTGGGAGATTTTGCCGAGATTAAAGATGAATGGAACGGCAAACCAGTTAATTATTACGTCGAAAAAAGCCGCGAAGCTGATGCCAAACGCAGCATGGGCAAAACGCCTCAAATGATTGAGTTTTTCTCTGAAGCATTTGGCTATCCTTACCCTTTTCCTAAATATGCTCAAGTCTGCGTCGATGATTTCATCTTCGGTGGCATGGAAAATACTTCGACAACTTTGCTAACAGATAGGTGCTTGTTAGACGAACGCGCCACCCTCGATAATCGAGGTACTGAAAGCTTAGTTGCTCACGAATTGGCTCATCAATGGTTTGGCGATTTAGTAGTAATTAAACACTGGTCTCATGCTTGGATCAAAGAAGGCATGGCTTCCTATTGTGAGGTGCTGTGGACTGACAAAGAATACGGCAGAGAAGACGCGGCTTACTATATGTTAAATGAGGCGCGCAGTTATTTAGCTGAAGACAGTTCTCGCTACCGCCGCCCAATGGTGACTCATGTTTACCGCGAGGCGATCGAATTGTACGATCGCCATTTATACGAAAAAGGTGCTTGCGTTTATCACATGATCCGCGCCGAGTTGGGCGATGAGTTATTTTACAAAGCAATTCAGACTTTTGTCCAGGACAATGCTCACAAAACTGTAGAAACAATCGATTTGTTGCGGGCAATTGAAAAAGCTACCGGTCGCAATCTGATGTTTTTGTTTGATCAGTACGTTTATCGCGGTGGTCATCCAGATTACAAGGTTGCTTATGCTTGGGATGGAGATAACAAATTAGCGAAAGTTACTGTTACCCAAACTCAGGTTCAAGATAGCAAAAATAGCAATGGCAATAGTAAAGATGTCTTTGACCTGAAAATTCCGATCGGCTTTGGTTATAAGCCAGGAAAAGATGATAGTGATGATGATTCTACATCTTCAGTTCCTCCGCTCAAGATTTTCACTGTACGAGTATACGAACGAGAACAAAGTTTCTATTTCCCATTGGAAGAGAAGCCTGCATTTATCAGTTTTGATGTGGGAAATAAATACTTAAAAACAGTTAGTTTAGAGTATGCAGTTGCCGAACTAAAGGCTCAGTTGCAGTTCGATCCTGACCCAGTTTCCCGGATTTATGCCGCCGAAGCTTTGGCGAAAAAGGGAGGATTGGAGGTGGTGAATACGCTGTCAGAAGCTCTGAAGAAGGAGCCGTTTTGGGCTGTGCGTGCCGAAGTCGCCAGCCAGTTAGTTGACATTAAACTAGACCAGGTTTTTGACGGTTTAGTCGCTGGTTTGAAGGATAAAGATGCTCGTGTTCGCCGTGCTGTGGTGGGGGCTTTGGGTAAAATCAAAACTCATGAAACTTATAAGGCGCTGAAGTCGATCGTCGAAAAAGGCGATGCTAGTTATTATGTGGAAGCGGCCGCAGCGAGTGCGATCGGGGGAATTGCAGGGGCTAACCTCGATGAAAAACCGACTGACGAACAGGTGCTGAAAGAGCTGAAATTGGTGCTGAAGGAGCGTCAAGGGTGGAATGAGGTTGTGCGATCGGGTGCGATCGCAGGTTTAGCGCAAATGAAAACTTCTGAAGATGCCCTGAATCTGATTTTGAAATACACAGCCATTGGTACTCCCCAAGCTTTGCGCTTAGGTGCAATTCGCGCTTTGGGAGCAATTTCAACTGGTCAAAATAAGATCAATTTAGAACGGATTTTGCAGCGCTTGGCTGAACTATCTAAAGAGACATTTTTCTTGACTCAAGTATCTGTAGTTTCAGCCTTGGGACAAATGGAAACTCGCAAAGCGATGCGGATTTTGCGTGGTTTAGCTGATCAAACTCCTGATGGGCGCGTCCGCCGTATGGCTGATGAAGCTGTGCAAAGAGTGCAGAAAAATGCTGGTTCTGATGCAGCAGTGAAACAGTTGCGGGAAGAATTAGACATGGTGAAAAAGGATAATCAAGATTTGAAGAGTCGTTTGGAAAGTTTGGAGGCTAAGTCGAAAAAAGATTAGGTTAAGTAGATGGGAGAATCTCAGTTTTGCAAATATATTCGTAGGGGCGAAGCATTCCCGCAGACAATTTATTAGTGATCACCAGAGATTCATTGCGGGAATGCTTCGCCCTTACACTGATTGTGATGTCCCCCTAAAAAACCCGGTTTCTCCGATAAATTTGGATTTATCTGAAAGATTAACTCAGAAACCGGGTTTTTGAATTCGGGTGCATAAATTATGTAAAATCAGGGTGCAATTGTTGTTTTGAGTCTTCAACTGTTAATTAAGTTGAACCAGTTTTTGCACCAAAATATATGTTATGAATTATGAGTACCAGAATAATTGTATCCGTAGAACAATCTGGAGTAATTCCGTACCGCATTATGGACGGAAAAATTGAAGTAATGTTGATTACTTCATCGGGAGGTAAGCGCTGGGTGATACCGAAAGGTTTAATTGAACCTTATATGACTCGCGAAGATTCCGCAGCTAAGGAAGCTTGGGAAGAAGCAGGTTTGCTGGGTCGAGTATTTCCCGATTTGATGGGAACTTATGAATACTATAAATCTGGCTGTATTTGGCAAGTGGATGTATTTTTACTGCAAGTAGAAACTGTTGTAGAAAATTGGCCTGAAGCTTATAAAAGAAAGCGCCAGTGGATGAGTATTCCTAAAGCAATTAAGCGGGTTGATGAACCGGAACTGAAACTGATTCTTGGGGATTTGCCGCATAGATTTTGGTGAATAATACCGAGAATGATATAGAGGAGACGGCAGTGCCGTGTCCCTACGATGGCGGTAGGGACACGGCACTGCCTTGGA
>JAYTZD010000574.1:0-5077 GCA_043742065.1 Oscillatoriales bacterium | reverse complement strand
CCTAACTTCCTATCTGTCGTCGTGTTCGTCCATCAAACTCAAGCCAGACAAAGGGCGGTAAGCATAATTAGGGCGCGATGTTTTTTGGATATCGTCCTTAATCATTTCCAAATCGATGTAGCGATCGGCTACATTAATTAAACTATCGCTAGTCATCGATCGCAAACTTACCACTTCAACCCGCACCCCACGGTAGCTGACAGCATCCACAGCATAGGCCAAATCGCCATCACCACTGACCAAAACCGCTGTGTCATAGGAGCCAACCAAAGCCATCATATCCACGGCAATTTCGACATCTAAGTTGGCTTTCTTAGAACCATCTGGTAATTGAACCAAATCCTTAGAAATGACGCGATAGCCGTTGCGGCGCATCCACAGCAAAAACCCCTGCTGTTTCTCATTAGTGCGATCGACACCAGTGTAGAAAAAAGACCGCAGCAGCCGGGAACCCGCCGTTAAACGGCATAGCAGCTTGGTATAATCAATCTCAATCCCTAACTGTAAAGCAGCATAAAACAGGTTAGAGCCATCAATAAAGATTGCCACTCGTCCCCGATTTTCTAAAACTTGTTCCGGCGTAAAAAGGTCATTGCTTTCTATTCTATTCAACATGATTGTTATTCCTCAATTTTTTATGAAAGATTAGGTAATGAAATAAGTGCTAATTTGCGATCGTCGGGTGCTACAGGCGATCGCCTGTAGTCAACTACGAAGGTACTTTTTCCAGCAGTTCTAGTCGCTTAAAAACAGGCTGAGCTTCTCCCAGAGGTTGGTTTGCTGGTAAAGCGCCCCAGACCGAATGAGTTGCAAAAGTTGCTAAACAGTTGACTGTTGTCTGATCATTAAAGTCAATTGAAAAACCGAGCTGCTGATAGATATCACTGCTGATATTGGGTATTATCGGGGATAAAAGGTAAGATGCCAGTCTAACAGATTCCAGAACCGAATATAGCACTTGTTGGACAGATTCTAACTGTCCTTGCTTATACAAAGTCCAAGGTGCTTGCACGTCAATAAACTTATTTCCAGCTCGAACCAAAGCCAGTACAGCTTCGCAAGCTTTGCTAAAAGCTAAACCTTCATAAAAACCAGCTACTTCTTCGCCCAAATTCAGGCTCATACCCTTGAGAAGGTTGTCGCTGGAAATGTTTTCGGCCAATACATCGGGAACATCACCACCGCAATATTTGCGTGCCATGTTTAAAGTACGGTTAAGCAAATTTCCCAAATCATTTGCTAACTCAGCATTCAATGTATTGATAAACCGAGTTTCGTTAAAATCCCCGTCTTGTCCGAACTCAATTTCTTTTAGGAAATAGTAACGTGCCGCATCAGCGCCGTACTTATTGACCAATGCAACTGGATCTAAAGTATTACCCTCAGTTTTACCCATTTTTTTGCCGTCTTTGGTCAAAAAACCGTGAGCGAAGATACGTCCCGGCATCGGCAAACCTGCTGACATCAGCATTGCGGGCCAATAAACTGCGTGAAAACGGAGAATATCTTTGCCGATCAAGTGGATGTCAACGGGCCACCATTTAGATAAAGCATTCTCTAGATTAGGGTCGCTATCAGGATCAAGGAGGGCGGTGATATATCCTAGTAAAGCGTCAAACCAGACATAGATGGTGTGACTAGGATCAACGGGTACTGGCTGGCCCCATTCCAGATTCACCCTAGAAATCGAAAAGTCTTGCAATCCAGAGTTGACGAAGCTGAGCACTTCGTTGCGCCGACTTTCCGGCGCGATGAAGTCGGGACGTTCTTGATAGAGGGCTAGCAGTTGGTCTTGATAGCGCGACAGGCGGAAAAAGTAGTTTTCCTCATCGCGCCATTCAACTTCTTTGCTGGTGTGGACAGAACACCGTTTCCCAGGTAGCAAGTCCCGTTCTTCTTTGAATTCTTCGCAGGAAACGCAGTACCAGCCTTGTTGCTGATTCAAGTAGATGTCGCCGGAATTCCAGACGCGCTGGAAAAATTCTTTGACAATGTACTCGTGGCGTCTTGATGTCGTACGGATAAAGCGATCGTACTGGATGTTAAATTGCTCCCAAAGTGCCTCAAACCCTGGAACAACTAGGTCGCAATGAGCTTGGGGCGATCGCCCCAAACTCTCGGCTGTGCGTTGAATTTTCTGCCCGTGCTCGTCTGTCCCTGTAACTAGCAAAACTGATTTACCCCGCAGCCGCTCAAATCTGGCTATAGCATCAGCAGCCATAGTCGTGTAAGCACTGCCAAGGTGAGGTAAATCGTTTACATAATACAGAGGGGTTGTAATCGCAAAGGTATTTTTACTTTTATCGGTCGATTTCATTTAATCCTAATAAAAAATTTCCTAAATCTTGTCTTCGATCTTAACTTAAGAGTTCTACCTTCGCTTTGTGGCAATTTTGCTAAATTGGCTGGAAGCTATTTGCAATTGGCCAACCGTGGTTACTCCCAACAGACACATGGGTTTAATAACCACATTAAGCTTTTTTACATATTTTTGACCAACTCTAAAAAATGTCTTAATGTTTGGACTTTTATTTTTCGATTCGCCCGATCGCCAAATAGACAAAAAAACCCCAAGTCATTTAAACTTGGGGGAATCAAATCAGGGTGCATCTATGAAGGTACTATGCGCGAGCCCTTCATCGGCTTCCGGAAAATTGGCTCGATTTCCGCCAATGGCTTCCGACAAATAATCCGCAGCAGCTTCCACCACCGCGATCGCATTTTCGTAAACCATTCTCGTCGGCCCCAAAACTCCAACACTACCCACCGCGACTGATCCCCGCCTGTAAGTCGCGGAAATGAGAGTACAGCCACGAATTGGTTCTAAGGAGTTTTCTGAGCCAATTCTGACTGTCACCCGTTTTCCGGGCGTTTCCAACTGGGCTGATTCAAATATCAAAGGCCAAAGCTGTTCCTGTTCTTGTTCCAGCAGTTGGACGAGGGTTTGAACTTGCTGTAACCGTGAAAATTCCGGCAAACGCAATGCTTCAGACAAACCGCCGATCAGAATCCGGGTGTAGGTGGGATTTTGAGCACGGCTACTCAAAGCAGCAAGCATGGTTTCCATCAACTCAGCGTACACTTCAAAGTCGCGGTCTAACTCGCTCCAGTCGATCGTACCGAGTTCAGAGATCGATCGTCCCTGCAATTTGCTGTTCAGAAAATTCGATAAAATCTGCAATTCTCGATCGACTATTTCTACATCCTGCTGTTTCCCTTCTGTCGGTTGAGGCAATTTCACCAACACCGACTGGGTTTCCGAAGCATCCGTCACCACAATCAGCATCACCTTTCCCGGTTCTAGCTGTACCAGTTGCAGGTGCCGCAAACGAGCCATATTGGTTTGCGGTATGGTAATCAAGGCGATGTAACCACTGATTGTCGCCAGAATTTGAGCGGCACCTCGAAGTACCGCTTCCATCCGACCATCCGACCAATTAAGCTGGTCTAATACTTGTTCTACCTTGGCGGCAAGTCTATCTGAAGGCTGAATCAGTCGATCGACATAAATTCTGTAGCCAGAGTCAGAGGGTATTCGTCCAGCGGAAGTGTGGGGTTGATAAAGCAGTCCAGCTTTTTCGAGAACCCCCATTGCATTACGAATTGTCGCTGGGCTGACACTGAGTTTGTACTCATCAACCAAAGCTTTTGAGCCAACTGGTTCCGCTGTAGCAATATAGTGGCGAACCGTTGCCCAAAGGATGTGTTCTTGCCGATCGGTGAGGTTAACGCGCACAGATATTTAAGCTGAATTAGAATTCAAACGATTTGCCGTACCATTAAATATAGCAGACTTTAGCTTAAGGAAGAAGTTCGTTGACTGTTGACTGTTGACGGTTGACGGTTGACGGTTGACTGTTGACTGTTGACTGTTGACTGTTGACTGTTGACTGTTGACTGTTGACTGTTGTCATAGCGAGCCCGATGCCCCATGCCCAATGCCCGATGCCCGATGCCCGATGCCCTTCAATCATGCTCACCGAGGATCTTGATCAGATAATTAGCCACTGCATCCGGGTGTTCCAGCATGGCCAGATGACCGCAATCGGGAATCTGAAGCACATTTTCGCCACAACCTTGGAACATCCAGTGAAAGCTAGCCAAATGCAGCACGTATTTTGGTTCCATAATTTTGTCTTTAGTGCTGGCAATAAAATAAACAGGTTGCTTGAGTTGGGAGACAATTTGTGGCAAGCGGTGAATTTCCTCTTCTGTGGTGGATTCCAACAACGCTCCCGTAGCCGCTTCCGATCGAGCAGCTACAAAATCTATCAACCGCTGTCGCCCCCAGGAACGACCGATCGAGTGAGCGACAGAATCACGGGCAAATACGAAGTCTAGGAAAGGCAAGTAAGACAGCCAGAGGGGGCGTAGTTTGACTAACTGTTTGCCCACAGCGCGAAACTTCTCGAATTCCTCCTTAAGATAGATGCCACCGCCGGCGTTAACACAGAGGACACCTGTGATGCGATCGGACGATTGACTTGCTCCCCAAAGGGCGATCGTACCGCCGAGAGAATGTCCTACCAGCCAAGCACTGGAAATATCCAGTTTTTCTAATAAAATTGCCAAATCATGAGCGTAAGCAGCAGGAGTGTAGCAGGAATTTAACGGTTCAGAATGCCCTCCTGTGCGATCATCGTTACCTCTAGAATCACCAAACCCGCGCAAATCGTAAGTTAGACATTGATAATTGTCTGCCAAACGTGCGATCGTAGGTTGCCAGTAGTGACGGCTCAACAGCCAGCCGTGGACAAAGACTAAAACGTGGGGAGTAGTTTTGGGTTCCGTCAAATCGTAGGCGTGCCCAACCCCTAGGATGTCAATGGTTGCCATAGTTCTATCCTTAATTCAAGAAGGGTTTCCAGAAAGCGGATTTTTGTCAAAAATCCATACCCGCCTAAAATCGATCGCCCAGCAACCTTTGGCGCACCCCCTCAGCAATTTTCTGTCCCAAATACTCAGGAATTAAACTTTCATTGGGGCCCAACAAGTAGAGAATTAAGCGAGTTCGCCCCCGCCAAACCAGCAAATTTGCATTCACCACCAACAAATCCTCTTGCCAAATGGCATACAT
>JAYTZD010000573.1:0-2543 GCA_043742065.1 Oscillatoriales bacterium | reverse complement strand
TGGGGCGATTTGTGGCTGTTGTTTGCAGTTCAAGGTTTGCCGGTGCCGATCGTCTTGGGCTATTTGTTGTTTGGTTCCTTGTCGCCGGTTGTGCTGTTGCCCTATGGTTTGCTGTTGGGATTGAATGTATTTTTGGTCGCAGTGCGATCGGCTTTGTGTT
This sequence comes from Oscillatoriales bacterium, assembly GCA_043742065.1. GTDB lineage: Bacteria > Cyanobacteriota > Cyanobacteriia > Cyanobacteriales > Microcoleaceae > Microcoleus. Next base: position 2,383 of record JAYTZD010000573.1, on the reverse strand, counting down.
TTGCGATCGCTCCTTCTTACGATCGGACAAACGCATCAGGTCAATGGCTATTTTGGCTTTCTCCCTTAGCCGATCCGTTAGCCTTTTTGCGAATTCTAATTTCTGCGTTGAATCAGCCGACTCAGTGGCGTGGCCGAAAGTATGAATAATCATTAATACCAAGATACCCGACTTCTCAAAGAAGTCGGGTATCTCAAGAGGAGAGGGAGGAGACGGCAGTGCCGTGTCCCTACAATTGATCGCGGTAGGGAAACGGCACTGCCGTGTCCTCTATATCATTCCGGCGCAACCGGGATTAATGCGTCTTTCTTAATTATAGATAAAATTATCGGTAAAAATATTGAAAACAGTATGCACAAGTTCGCGGCGGCTTCGGAGACTGAATTAATTGTATTTGGTGCTGCTAGACCAGGATATCGCGATGCCGAAATTGGTCAGTGGATTGAGTTTATGCAAGGGTATAACATCAAACAAGTTTGCTGTTTGCTTCCTGAGTCCCAATTGATCCGCTACTCAGACTTACTTGGAACTTATCGGAAAATCTTTGGATGCGATCGAGTTTGTTGGGCACCAATTGCCGACTTTGAATTGGCGAAGCGTGATATTTTGATCGATCGCATATTACCATTTTTGACATCTGCAAACAACAACGGCGAACGGGTTGTAGTTCACTGTTCTGGGGGGATTGGACGTACAGGACACGTTCTGGCTGCTTGGTTGGTTAGCGGGCGGGGATTCTCTAACAAACAGGCGATTTTAGCAGTCAAAAAAACTGGTAGAAATCCCTATGAAGCAATCATGGCTGCTTTGTTCAAAGGTCGAAACCCTTGGAAAGTTGCTGAAGAACTTAATGCTCTTTTAAATGATTGTCGTCCTGTTATATCAATTCCGGTTGCACCGTAATGATATAGAGGAGACGGCACTGCCGTGTCCCTACCCAAAATAATATTGTAGGGACACGGCATTGCCGTCTCCTAATTTCGGCAACTTTTGGCAAGTTCGATAAAAATATTGCCAACTGCCAATCGCCAACTGCCAACTGACTAATAACTAATAACTAATCAGTCGTACTAACATGGTCGATTCTCTCTAATTGCCAGAGAATTTGATTTCCTTCACGGCGCACCCGCGAAACTACCCAGTTTCGCCAAACCCAATTGTCTCCGCGACTGGTGACAGCACTAGCGTTTACGTCCATCAAGTCAGCTAATTCAGAACTTGTGATCAAATAGCCCTTAGTGGCAACTTCATCAGCGATGTGCAAGGTTTCGATCAGGTTTCGGAGGTCCTGAACCCTCACCTCGCGGGGTAAGTTCTCCAGAGTATCGGCAGTAGAATCCATCATGGCAGCATTGGAGATGAGAAGGTCAGACGTTATGACATAGGATTCTATCGTTTTGTTACCCTTTATGTCCGTTTCCTCTGAAACAATTGTGTTTTCCCACTGTAGGGGCAGTGCCCCCGTGCCTGCCCGTGCCTCCGTACCTGCCCCAACCCCTTTCTGTTGTTGCAGTTCGGGAACGAGATTATGAGAAAAGCTGCGGGCGATTTCGTCGCATCTATCGTTGTAGAAGTCGCCGGAATGACCGCGGACGTGTTCCCACTTGACTTGCCGGGAATTCAGCTTGTCTAGCAGGTGCCAGAGGTCTTGGTTGACGACATCTTTGCCCGCCGAGGTTTTCCAGCCTTTGTTTTTCCAGCCTTGAATCCATTTGGTGATACCGTTTTTGACGTACTCACTATCGGTATAAAGGGTGACTGGTTGGGTTTGACCGGAATTGGCAAAAAACTCCAAAGCTGCGATCGCAGCCTGCATTTCCATCCGGTTATTGGTGCTTTGGGGAGTTCCACCTCCGAGTTCGTGACAGTTGCCGTCGGCGAAGCAAACTACTGTGCCCCAGCCCCCTGGGCCTGGGTTGCCGGAACAAGCGCCATCTGTGTACAAGCTTTTGATTTGAGGAATTGTCATGGAGTTAGTTGATAGTTTAGGGATATGTTGTTTACAGATGCGATAATTAAGAGAGAATTGCGATCGCACCTAGCTACTATGAAAAATACCAACTTAAAGATTAAAAAGGTTTGGCTATTTATTTGTCCATTTTCTTTGTTAATTTTTAATAATTTCGCCCAAGCACAAACAGTCGTGCCTGCGACTGACGGTACTGGTACTAACGTTACTAGCACTGACAACCGCTACGATATTCGTGGTGGCAGTTTGTCTGGGGACGGGGCGAATCTTTTTCACAGTTTTCAGAGATTCGGTCTGAATGAAGGTCAGATTGCTAATTTTTTGACAAATCCGGCGATTAAAAATATATTAGGCCGCATTTCTGGCGATGCTTCCCTAATTAATGGCTTAATTACTGTCACTGGTGGCAATTCT
>JAYTZD010000572.1:0-5086 GCA_043742065.1 Oscillatoriales bacterium | reverse complement strand
ATAGAGGAGACGGCAGTGCCGTGTCCCTACCCAAAATTATCTTGTAGGGACACGGCACTGCCGTCTCCTAATTTCTAGCTGACGTACTGTTTCTTAATCCCAGAGCAAATTTTCTTGAATCAAGAGTGCAATCATCGCGGTTCTCGAACAAACACTGAGTTTGATAAAAATTCGGCGCACGTAAGTAGCAACCGTCCAGTGGCTGATATCTAGACGTTTGGCAATACATTTGTTTGGCAGACCTTGGGCGACTAATTGGGCGATCGCCTTTTCCCGTGGACTCAGGCTAATTTCCGGTTTGTAACTTGTGCTTTGCATAGTTTTGCAATCAGAAAATGAGTTAAAATTTAATCCGTTAATAGCAGAATTATTAGTATTCTCGCACTTCAAATCAAGGAGTTTTTTAGTCATATTCAACGTCGCACTCAATTAACCGATCGGCTGTTTTTCGATGTCTTAAACATTTGATCATCTGCCCGATCGCATAATTGCCACTTAGTATTTCAACCAACAATAAAATTGCATATTTAGGTCAAAATACTTGAGATTGAGTAAACGCTTGAACTACAAATTCAGCTTCGAGTGAAGGTGAAAGACCAGTTAAAACGTCTCAAACGTCGTGGTTTCGTTGAATCCAGTCTGCCGAGGCGATCGGCTCAAAGCCTTGCTCATCCAAAAATCGCACCACTCCGCACCCTGATGTTTCTGCCGGCAGTTGGCGCAATATTTCCAAGTCAATTACAAATTTCAAACAGCTCTCAATTTGAAAATTAATTTGTTGAGCCATCTTCAATATAGCTTCTAACTCAGAATTTGCCATGATTTATTCTCCCTTGAGCAATGATTTAATCTTCCTGATAATTTAATTCGCGTTTGTCAAGTTCATTTTTGCTCTAGATCAATTTGATTTTTGGGGTATAGGATCTCAGCAAATCGTATTTTCCATGTAACGAATCTAGTTTCAGGAAGCTTTATATTTCTTTACAAACAGCCTGAAATCTGAAATTTGCCAACTTTGGCGATCGCCCTAGTCTTGCTCAAGCAAGTTCATCCGATGCAGACCACTCCGTAAAATCCACAGTATTGATGCGACAATTAGACAAGACTTACTTACGTGTACAAATTGGGTATCGGGCATCGGGCATCGGGTATCGGGCATCGGACATTGGACATTCCGGCAGTAAATCTCTGGCAATCACTAATAAATTGTCTGCCGGAATTCTTCCCCCTTACTCACAACTAGATTTGATATTTAGTGGCCTACCAGCACAGCTTCCTCTGCGAAATCTTTACTTTCAACAGCCTTGGGTTCCTTCAGGATCAAAACACAAAGGCAGCAGACGATCGCAGCAGCAGTTCCCAGTACCTGAAAAAAGGTGTGATTTCCGGCAATTTCTTGGGGCAGAAAGCTATAAAATGTGGCATAAGTGACAGCACCAATACTGCCGTAAGCACCGACATTTCCAGCAATTTGACCAGTTACTTCTCGTTTAATCAAAGAGACGATGCCAAAAGTCGCACCTGCTGCGCCGAAGACGAAGAAAGCACATAACATGATCGTGACAATCACCACCGGCAACGGCCAATTTGCTGTAATTTGACTCAGGATTAAATAGCCCAATGCTACTCCGGCAACCAAGAATGTGAGAGTCCACTTCCGGCTACCAATTTTGTCAGAAATTAAGCCTCCGGTGGGACGACTGATCAAGTTCATCAGGGGAAACATCGCAGCTATCGGGCCGGCGATTGCCTGATTTAAGTTGAAGGTATTCTCGAAAAATTCTGGTAGCATTGACACCACAGCTATTTCTGAACCAAAGGTGACGGCATAGGCTAGTTGCAATATGAATACTTGACTGATTTGATACCGTTCTTCAGTTGGGTAATCTTTTTGGCCAGTTACAACTTCTCTGTTAACTTCCCAGGTTTTGTAAGCCTGAATTAAATAGATTGCTGTCAAACCTGCCCAAATGCCGTACATGATATTTGTTGTCAGAAAAGTTGCTTTCTGCAAGCGCCACACAATTAAAGCTAAGGCCCCAAATAGAGGAATATTGGCCAGCAATAATGCCCAAAAACTTTGAGCGCTGGTGACTTCCATTGCGCCATTGCGGGCTGGGCGCTGATAGACTTTGCCGGGGGGTGTATCTTGAACGTTGAAGTAAAAAATGACTCCGAAAATTGCGGCGGCAATCCCAGTGAGGGCAATTGTCAATCGCCAATTGGTTTCCCCGACTGAGAGAAAAGCGGTGGCGGCTGCGATCGATGGTAACACTGCTTCGGCGGCAAAAGAACCAAAGTTGCCCCAGCCAGCATAGATACCTTGGGCGAAGCCGATCTCTTCTGGGGGAAACCATTCGGTAACTAAGCGAATGCCAACCACGAATCCAGAACCGACAATGCCCATTGCCAAACGGCTTAAAACCAACTGATTGAAGTCTTGGGCACAGGCGAATGCTAGGGTGGGAAATGCTGCATAGACTAGGATTGAAGAGAAGGTGATGCGAGGCCCGAAGCGATCGAGCAACATACCAATAATGATGCTTGCAGGAATAGTCAGCGCTAGATTACACAGACTAATGATTCTAGCTTGCCCGATCGTCAAACCCAAATCCTGCTGCACCGTTGTGCTGAAGGGCGCGTAGTTGAACCACACGATGAAGGTTAAGAAAAAAGCAAACCAACTCAGGTTTAGAATCCGAAAAGGCCCTTTGAAGGATAAAAGCCCTTGAAGCATATTAAGTTATCCTAAGAAATAATACAGATTATTAATTTTGAGTTGATGTCTTGAGAAAAATTTGTATTGTAGGTTACTTTTTATCGTAAAAATGAAAGCTAGCGCATCAATTTCAAGCAGATACTGTTATGCCTCAGCTATTTGACAATGCTCAGCAGGAAGCAATTTCCCAGATTTTGCTAGGATGTATTTATTTTGTGTTGCCCGTGGGTGTCGGTTTAAGTATTTTTCTGCACGACAAATGTGGTCAACAGCGCTCTGCTAATCTCAACAAGCAGATCGAAATTTTAGAGCAAGTGTGGAAGCAAACTCCTCAAGATTAGAAATGATCTCAATTCCGGTTGCATTGGAATTATTAGCCGAAATTAGGACACGGCACTGCCTTGGACTCTATATCATAAGGAGTGCAACCGGAATTGATATCATAAGGAGTGCAGCCGGAATTGATACTCCAAACGAGAGCCCCGATTTCTTCAAGAAATCGGGGCTCTAACAGCAGAACGTTTACTGACTAAAAGATTTAAATTTCTCCCAAATCTTCCATATCTTGTGCATTTTCTACATCATCAACATCATCATCAACCTCATCCTCATCATCAACATCAACAGGAGCGACAGAATTAGCAGAAACCACAGCACCAGTAGCAAGTTTTTCTCGCACTAGCTTCTCAATCTCATTTTTGAAATCGACATTTTTCTCCATATGTTGGATTACTTTGTCTCGTCCTTGAGCAATGTTATCGCCGTTATAGCTATACCAAGAACCTTTTTTCAAAATCACTCCCATTTCGTCGGCTAAGTCAGTCAGACAGCCTAAAGTAGAAATGCCTTTGCCAAATACAATGTCAAATTCGGCAATGCGGAAAGGCGGAGCAACTTTATTTTTAGCAACTTTAACTTTCGTGCGGTTGCCGTATTCTTCGGTACCTTTTTTCAAGCTTTGAATCCGACGAATATCGAGCCGCACGCTGGCATAAAATTTGAGAGCATTACCGCCCGTTGTAGTTTCGGGATTGCCGTAAGTTACGCCGATTTTTTGCCGCAATTGGTTGAGGAAAATCACCGTACAGCCAGATTTGCCGATGTTGCCGGTGATTTTCCGCAAAGCTTGGCTCATCAACCGGGCTTGTAAACCCATGTGAGAGTCGCCCATGTCACCTTCAATTTCGGCGCGGGGGACGAGGGCTGCTACGGAGTCAATGACTACGATATCGACGGCGACGGAACGGACGAGTTGATCGACAATTTCTAGCCCCATTTCTCCGGTGTCGGGTTGGGAAACTAGGAGGTTTTCAATATCGACACCCAAAGCTGAGGCGTAGGTTGGATCTAGGGCGTGTTCGGCATCGACGAAGGCGGCGATTCCGCCGGATTTTTGGACTTCGGCGATCGCGTGTAGCGCTAGAGTTGTTTTACCAGAACTTTCTGGGCCATAAATTTCAATGACTCGACCTTTTGGCAAACCGCCACCCAAGGCGATGTCAAGTGTCAGGGCTCCGCTGGGAATGGTTTCTACCCTCATGCGAGTGGCGTCTCCCAATCGGACGATCGCTCCTTTGCCAAAGCTACGCTCAATCTGGGCTAGTACCGCAGTTAGGGCTTTTTGCTTTTCGGGGCTTTCAGTAATTTTTGTAGACGTATCTTTTTTTGCCATTTTGCGGTACGCAGGTAGAGCCCTTGCGAAGCTTGTTGATTAACTATACAACACGTATGTTAACAGTTATTTTTGGGGTGGGGAGGTTCTGGGAGGATTTGATTCACGATTCTTGATTTTGCTGAAGCTCAGCTTGCTGGCTCATCTGATTTTGGATTTTGGATTTTGGATTTTAACTGGTTTAACTGGTTCCCAGGCAGAGCCTGGTAACGAGTAATCGCAACAATTAAGGCAATCATGGCATCTACAATAGGTCAAGATAAATCTGTTAATCGCACAAACGGACGGTGGCTGCTGAGCTTATTAGCGATCGCCATCTTATTAGGTATCGGATTTCGCTTCTTTGAGCTCGATCGCAAACTTTACTGGCACGATGAAGCATACACCTCGCTCCGAGCCGCTGGTTTCACCAGACAAGAAATCGACGATGAACTATTCCAAAATCGGATAATTCCCGCACCCGAATTGCAGAAATATCAGCGAATCAAACCAGGAAGTACCGCCGCAGATACCATCCATTCTTTAGCACTGGAAGACCCACAACATCCGCCTTTATACTTTCTGATGGCTCGTATTTGGATGCAAGAATTTGGCAGTTCTCTCACAGCATCCCGCACTTTACCAGCAATATTAAGTTTGCTGTCCCTGCCTTTGATGTACGCTTTAGCTCAAGAACTTTTTGCCTCAAATTTAAC
>JAYTZD010000571.1:0-2547 GCA_043742065.1 Oscillatoriales bacterium | reverse complement strand
CAATTCCGGCTGCGCCGGAATGATATAGAGGAGACGGCACTGCCGTGTCCCTACGATGGCGGTAGGGACACGGCACTGCCTTGGACTCCGTTTAGATCATTCCGGTGCAACCGGAATTGATATCAATTGTCCAAGAGCTTGCTGTTTAAGCATTCTTCCTTCTTCCTTCTTCCTTCTTTTTATCAGAAAACTCGGATATTTGAAAAATATCCCGATCGTTGTGTATGATTGTCAATAGGCAGACTTTCTTGCGAGGGGTCACTATGGCACTTTACACAGCTTCTTCGTTCAAATCCGAACTCAATGACAAAGGCTGGCGGATGACTCCCCAACGGGAAACCATCTTGCACGTTTTTCAGAATCTCCCCAAAGGCAATCACCTGAGTGCGGAAGATTTGTATACTTTGTTGAAAAATCGCGGAGAAAACATTAGCTTATCCACCATTTACCGAACTTTGAAGTTGATGGCAAGGATGAGTTTGCTCCGAGAACTCGAATTAGCAGAAGGTCACAAACATTATGAAATAAATCAGCCTTACCCGCACCATCACCACCACTTGGTCTGTGTTCAGTGCAACAGGACGATCGAATTTAATAACGATTCGATCTTGAAAATTGGGATGAAGCAATCTGAAAAGTCGGGGTTGCACCTTCTAGACTGTCAGCTAACCATTCATACTGTTTGTCACGAAGCTTTGAGAATGGGATGGCCGTCTTTGGTTTCTAGCAATTGGTCTTGTCCGAGGTCGATCGCCGAAAACGGCAACGCCCCGGATTTAGGCCAATAAAATTACACCTGTTTTTGCATTGCAATTAGGAAATGTCACAAATTGTAACAAAGCCTAGTAGCGCTCAAGCTAGAAAGTTTGGGTTAACAAATCGTCAGTGCTCACTCCGTAACTGCGCTGAGCTTGGTCGAGGGCCGCTTTTGTTGGAGCGTCAAAAACTCCACTAATCGGGCCATTGTAAAAGCTGAGGTCTTGCAGTCGCCGTTGTAACTGGTAGATGTTCGATCGAGAATTGCTACTAATGGGAACAGCAGAGGCTCGATCGTCCTGTCTCAGACCGATACCCCTAGGCGGCGGTGGCGGTGTCTGTGCATTCTGTTTCTGGCTGGGCTGCAAAGCCACCTGAGTTGGGCGATCGAGTTTTCCAGTTCGTGATAGTCGTTTAGTTGTCTGAAAACGACTCACGGCTGTCTCTGTAGGTCGATCGAACAAACCATTAATGGAGCCGTTATAATAGCCCAATTGTTGCAGTCGCTGCTGCAAAACTTCTACTTGTCGGCCTGTGTCACCGAGCCCCAGAGGGTTCACAGAAAAATTCTGCGGGACAGATTCCCCAAAAGGGAAGGTAGTTTCAAACTCCGCCCTCCTGGCATCTATCGCAGCCAAAGTAGCAGAGTCAGCACAGCCGTCAGAAACCAGATAATTATCTTGCTGAAAACGAGTCACAGCGTAGAGTGTACGTTCGCGAAACTTGCCATTAACACGACCTTCAAAATAGCCCAAATCCTTTAATTGGCGCTGTATCAAGTCTACCGTCGCTCCTCTGTCTCCAAACCGTAACCCTCTGCAACCGCCATTGCCAGAAATAACGCCAGGATTCGGTGAAATGGGTGTTTTTGACCCTAACAGCAAATCTAAAGTTTGGCTGTCAGCAATTCCATTAACTGACAGTCGGTTAGTTTGCTGGAAACTTCTGACAGCTTCCTGAGTAATTCTGCCAAAAGTACCAGTTGGGTGGGCTGTAAAATAGCCCAACTGCTGCAACTCACGCTGGAGAACTAAAACATCTTCACCTTTGTCTCCAAAACGCAACTCCCGATAATTTATATCAACATTTCTATAGGGTTGAGATCTAAAGCCTAAAGTATTGAGTGCTGAGACTGTATTGCGATCGGGTTTTCCGGTTAGGGATAGTTGATAGTCTCGCTGAAAGTTGGTCAAAGCGTTTTGAGTTACTGGGCCGAGTTGACCGGTGGAATTTCGGTTAAAGTAGCCCAACTGTCGCAATCTATCTTGAACTGATCGCAAATTTGGTTGTCCTGGATTTATTTGAGCAAAAGCTGAACTAGCTGCACTCAAAACTGACAGCATTAAAGCCAAAGACAATAAACGGACATAAGTTTGGCTGGATAAGTGTTTCCACTTTATACCCTCTAAAATTTGAGACTCTGTGGATGAGATATCGGCAAGAGCAAGTTCGAGGTAAGCAAGAGATTCCATAAATTTTGATTGTGAAATTGTGTCTGGGGTATGTCGGTCTAAACTGCCAAATTTCATTTTTTGGCTGTTACTCAATTTGTCGATGGTAAGTTTTACCTATTTGGGCGCAGCATCCCTGTTAATCAAAAAAAAATACAGCCAAAAAATAGTTGTAAGTAACAACCAAGATAGCATCACTATTTCTATTGACGCGATCGTCAATCGATTTTCGATTTTCGATTTTCGATTTTCGATTGACCCCACGGATAAATGCGGGGGCTTGTACCATCAAGAAATTCTTGGTCAGAAAAAAGTTTGCAGCAACATCTTAACCTTGGTA
>JAYTZD010000570.1:0-10160 GCA_043742065.1 Oscillatoriales bacterium | reverse complement strand
CTCCTCGATCGGATCTAGCGATTCTGGGACAGCCTTTGCAAGAGGTTAGTTTGAGAGAAGGCTTAGAAAAAGTATTGCGATCGATGGCGCATTTAGCCACTGGAGATGAAAAGATTCGCCTCGTAGATGCGGCAAATAAAGTTCGTCCCAAAACGATGTTTTAGGAGGATGTTAGGAGTTATATCAAATTCGCTTTTCATCGGACGGAATTATTTATCTCTCTCTTGTCTCCCTCTGTGTTCTCTGCGCCCTCAGCGGTTAAAAAAACCATTCCGAAATTATTGATGTCTAATGAACACCTCCCACCTAACACCTAACATCTAACACCCAATGAATAACTGTCCCTCTTGCGATACCCCCGTTTTAAAAGACGATCGCTTTTGTGAAGCCTGCGGCACTCCCCTAACGACTCATTCCCCCCCGCCTCCAGCACAATCGGGTAATGCGACAGTTTGCGCCAAGTGCGGGGCAACCGAACTCGATTCAGCGGGATATTGTGCCCAGTGTGGGTTTCGCAAGGTCGATCGGGGGAGTCACGGGCGGATGGAAATAGTGCGATCGCCCATTTTGGCAGGCATCAGCGATCCGGGAGTTCGCTACACCTACAATCAAGATTTTGTGGCATTACAAACCCTGGATTCAACCCAGATTTTAGTTGTTTGCGATGGGGTTTCCAGTTCCCACGCCCCCGAACAAGCCTCGCAAATCGTCGCTGAAACGATCGTGCAACAGCTTGCAGAACAACTTCAATATGCCTCGGCAGAAACTGCGATTCGAGTTTCCATGCAAGGCGCATTTCGAGCCGTATCCAAACTGCCCTATCCCCCCAATACCGAACCTCCTTCGACCACAGTTGTAGCGGCGATCATTCAAGGAAAAACTGCTACGATCGCCTGGTTGGGAGATAGTCGGGCCTACTGGATTTCTCCCCAGGAAGGACGGCAGTTAACCCAAGATCATTCCTGGCTGAATGAGGTTGTGGCGTTGGGCGAAATGAGTGAAGTCGAGGCGAAATCTGCGGGCAATGCCCATGCGATTACGCGCTGGGTGGGAAAAGATGCCAGCGACGATGCCGAACCCGCCATCATCAAGTTTGAAATACCCGATCGAGGATATTTATTGTTATGCAGCGATGGGTTGTGGAATTATGCAGAAACAGGGGAGAAACTGATGGATTTAGTACAGCCAAAACAGACGCGAGATGCGATGGATATTTCATTGGAACTCGTAGAATACGCGCGATCGCGCGGCGGACACGACAACATTACCGTCGCACTATTACGAATCGATTGATAAGTAGAATGAAGAAGGAAGGCACTACACGGATTAACACGGATACACGGATGAAATCAAGCGTGTGTCCATCGTTTTCGGTTGGATCGGAATGATTTAACCGCAGAGAACACAGAGGACACAGAGAGAATAGAGAGTGAATGATTCCGATGCTACCGCATTTGATATGACATCCAATCTAAGATTGCAGTCGATTTTAGATTAAAATTACTCATAAATTCTTCAATCTAAAATCTAAAATCTAAAATCTAAAATCACCCATTACCTATTACCTATTACCCATGACTACTAAATTCAACGCCGAAGTTTTTCAAAATCAATACTTGCCTCAAGGCACTCGCGAAGTCCATGCAATCATGACAGTAACAGCATCGGGAGATGGTATCGAAACTGCGGTACAGCCCAGCAGCGGACGAATGTTTGGCATTATTTGCGATATATCAGGTTCGATGCAAAATGACAAAATCCAGGCTGCCAAAGCGGCGATCACGAAACTGGTGCAAATGCTACCGCAAGATGCTTACTTTTTTATTGTGGTTGGCAATGACCAGGGGTACTTGCTATGTCCCGCCGCCCAAGCGCTGCCAGCTAACAAGCAACAGGCGATCAAACAATTGCGATCGCTCAATGCTTCTGGCGGCACGGTAATTTCATCCTGGCTGATGCAGGCAAAACAGCAATTTGTCAAGATGCCACAGGCGATTAAACAAGCGTTGTTGCTCACCGATGGACAAAACGATCCTAGCGACGAAAAGGGGTTAGAAGCGGTTCTGCAAAGCTGCGAAGGACTGTTTCAATGCGATTGTCGCGGTGTGGGAACCGATTGGAGAGTCTCGCAACTTCAGCAGATTGCGACGCGGTTGTTGGGCACGACGGATATCATCCCCAATCCCTCGATGTTGGAGGCAGATTTTCAAACTATTCTCGATCGCGCAATGAGCAAACAAGTCAACAATGTGGCGATTCGGTTGTGGACTCCGCAGGGTGCAACGCTGCGATTCTGCAAGCAGGTGAGTCCAGAAATTGTCGATTTGAGCGATCGCGCCACCTCCGTCAAAGCGCAAGTTCTGGACTATCCCACGGGTGCTTGGGGAGGGCAGGAATCGCGGGATTATCATTTTTGCATTCAAGTCAATCCCGGCAATGTGGGCGATGAAATGCTAGCAGGACGCGCTAGTTTAATATCAACTATCGAAGGGGTGGAAACGAAAATTGCCGAAGCCCGCATTTTAGCAACTTGGACAGATGATGAAGCGCGATCGGCAAAGATTGATCGTCGCGTCGCCCACTATACCGGACAAGCGGAATTGGCGCAATCGATTCAAGAAGGTTTAGAAGCCCGTGCTAGCGGCAATGAAGAACGGGCTACCGCAAAATTGGGTCGCGCCGTTCAATTAGCCCACGAATCCGGCAACGAAGCCACCGCAAAATTACTCCGCAGCGTTGTAGATATTGACGATGCACCGACGGGAACAGTAAGGCTGAAGCGATCGGTGGCTAAAGAAGATGAAATGATGCTCGAAACGCGATCGACCAAAACCACTCGAATTCGGAAGTCTTAATAATGAGCGCTCAATTAACCTACCTCTGTCCCAAAGGACACGACTCCACCGAAGCCGATTTTTGCTCCGAATGCGGCGCAAAAATTAATGGAGTATCCCCCACCCCCGATCGCGCTGCCAATGGTTTAGCCACCGATAACCAGCAGATTTGTCCCGATTGCGCCACCCCACACGATGCTAGCGATGGTTCCTTTTGCGAAATCTGCGGCTACAACTTCGTCACGGGACTGTCTGGAGAATTGCCGATCGCACCTGCACCTGTATCCGCACCTGTAGCATCGCCAGAACCCTCCACTGTGCCACCCTCTTCCCCCACGGTTTTACCACCCTTCCTGCCCGCACAGTGGGAACTTCACATCACGATCGATCCCTCATTGCGGCTTGCTGAAAGCCCCGATCCGCCGGATCTTCCCCCTCAAACCATCGTCCTGGACAAACCCACAACCTTGATGGGACGAACCAGTCAAGCCCGCGCCATTTACCCCGACATTGCCCTCGACTTGGACGATGCCGTTTCTCACCGTCACGCCATTTTCTCGCTGCAATCTGACGGTTCTTTGACTCTACGAGATATCGGTTCTTCTAATGGCACTATCGTCAACGACGTGGAACTCAAACCCATGACTGATGTAGTTCTTAAACGCGGTGATTCGATCGTCCTCGGACATTGGACTCGGATCGCGATTGCTGGCAATTAGAATCCCAAATCAAAACATCACATTTAAAAATATGGCTACTTCAATTTCTTCAGTTGCCAAATCCATCGCCACCCTGACAACCCCGCAAATTCTCAAACTCGGCTTGCAGAGTACCTGGGTGATGAGCGTTCTGCTGATGGTACTGGCGATCGCAGGCGTGCAAACCCAACGCCAAGCTGTACAAACTATCGGGAAAGATTCCGCCCCCAGCATTCTTAATGCTCAACGCATCAATGACAGTTTGGCAGATCTCGATGCCAACGTCGCCAATGAATTAATTGCTCAACCTGGGAAAAATCCAGCAGCAGTTAAAGTTTATGGCGAACGTCATAAAAAGCTTGGGATGTTACTCGTGAGTGCGGCTGAAAATATCACCTATGGAGATGCCGAACGCCAACCCATTGAAACGCTGCAAGTCGAACTCGGCAAGTATATGATGAAGGTTCAAGAAGCTCGCGACCACCACCAGCGAGGTGATACGAATGCGATGTTTGCAGCATATCGAGCCTCAAGTAAGGCGATCGATGATACCCTACTACCGACAGCCGCAGAACTTGATGAAGTCAACTGGCGGGAATTAGAGCGGATTTATGCCCAACAGCAAAAAAACGGCATAGGTTCGATCGGGCTGATTCTCGTATCTGGGGCGGGTTTGGTTGGCGTGTTGGTGGCGCTGCAACTGTTTTTGAACGTGCGGATGCGTCGCAGACTCAATCCCTTTTTGCTATTGGCAACGATTTTGGCAGTGGGTTCGGTGCTGGATACTACCCGCATCTTTCTGTCCACAGGACATCATCTCAAGGTTGCCAAGGAAGATGCTTTTACATCGCTTCATGCCTTGCGACAAGGGCGGGCGATCGCCTATATTGCGAACGCGGCGGAAAGTCGATATCTCCTGGACAAAGCATTTACTCTCACCAACGAGCAAGCCTTCTTTAAGCACGTCGATCTCATTGCTAAATTGCCCTCCGGCATGACCTATGACCAATTATTACCGGCTGTTAAATCCGGTCAATTGCCCCCTGGATTTACAGGATTTCTGGCAGATGAATTGAAGAATATTACCTTCCAAGGCGAAAGAGATGCTGCGGTGAAGACACTGGAGACGTTTGGTAGTTATTTGGCGATCGACACTCAAATTCGCCAACTCGAAAAAAGCGGACAACATCAAGCGGCTGTCACATTATGTATTGGCACGAATCCCGGTCAATCGAATTGGGCATTCGAGGAATTTAAAAAAGCCCACAACGAAACGATGGACATTAACCAAGCCGAATTCGATCGGGCGATCGAGGCCAGCTTTAATACTCTCAATGGATTTGAAATTAAGATGCCTATTTTGATAGGAGCGATCGCCCTATTTACCTTCTTGGGTTTGCGTCCTCGGATGCGAGAATATTCGCTCTGAATTTGATGTTAGACTGTATTATTGTGGAACAGGCATTCTGCCTGTTCTTCACAGGCTTTTTGGGAGATGTCTAAAGAAATCTAGCTCGCATCGAACAGCTAATCGATATACAATAAAATGAGTAGATTAAAGGAGAGCGTTGTGTATGATCGCGCAAGTTGAAACCAAAACCTACACGGCCCAGGAATATCTAGAAGCTGAAGTCAATTCTCTGGATCGACATGAATTTATCAATGGGGAGATTATTCTGATGGCTGGCGGCACACCGGATCACAATGAAATTGCCCTTAATTTAGGTGGGGCGCTGAAACTGGCGTTAAAAGGGAAACCATATCGGACTTTTAGTTCGGATCAGCGGCTTTGGGTTCCTCAGCTTAATAATTATACTTACCCAGATGTGATGGTGGTAGCGAAACCGATCGAACTGCAATCGGGACGCACTGATACAATTACCAATCCTTTGCTAATTGCTGAGGTGCTATCTAAAGGTACTAGAGCTTACGATCGCGATGACAAGTTTGCAGCCTATCGTAGTATTCCGAGTTTTCAGGAGTATTTATTAATCGATCAATATCGGTTACAGGTGCAGCAATACTCGAAAACTGATGCGAATAAGTGGATTTTTTCGGAATATGGTGTTTTTGGCGATCGGCTGATGTTAAACTCTATTTCTGTGGAGGTTTCACTGGCAGATTTGTATGAAAATATTGAATTTAGTGAATAAGGCGAAAAGTGCGATCGGGATTAGGGTAAAATGTAGTAGTTATTTATGAGAGTATTCAACTCATGAAGCTCAATGACTAAGCCTGTTCAACTTCAGCTTTTCGACTCAATACCTGAATCCCACGAAAATACTCAATCAAAAATTATCAAAGAGAGAACAGGAACTTTCACTGATAATATGAAATTGCCTATCCATCGGTGGTTTCGCTATTCTGCGGGATTCTCAGCAGCTTGGGTAGAAAAAGTCATTACAGAGTTAGAACCTCAAACTATCCTCGATCCATTTGTAGGCTCTGGCACTGTTTGCGTCGCTGCTGATCAGCTTGGGGTAAATTCTTACGGTATTGAAGCGCATCCTTTTGTTTATAAGCTTGCCAAAGGAAAACTTGCCTGGATGGTACATATTCCTGATTTTTTAGCAGCAGTTACTGAAATTAAGCATTTTGCTGTAAGTCTTCAACAAAAGCTTCCAGAAAAAATTCCAGTATTGCTAAGCAAATGCTACACAGATGAGGCTTTAGTAGACCTTTTTAAAATTAGACAAGCTTATTTTGAAATAGCCCCTTCTTTATCTGAAGAATTGCAGTCTCTGATTTTTTTAGCCATCTGTGCCATTCTACGTGCATCAAGTTATGTAGGTACTGCACAGTGGCAATATATTCTCCCTAACAAACGCAAAGCTAAGACTTGTGAACCATTCGATGCGCTAGAAAAGCAGGTTGCTATGATGCAAGAAGATATGTATCAAATGCAATTTATCACTAGATCGAGTCAAGCCACTTTGATTAAAGAAGATGCCAGAAACTTAAAAAGCATTCCTGATAATTCAATAGATTTAGTGATTACTTCTCCCCCTTATGCCAACAACTATGATTATGCAGATGCTACACGTCTTGAAATGACCTTCTGGGGCGAAGTTAATTCTTGGAGTGATTTACATGATACAGTTCGTAAATTTCTTATCCGTTCAAATTCACAGCACGTTTCCAAAGAGCGAGTTAGCTTGGATACTCTGATGGCTGAATCGATTATTGATCCGATTCGAGACGAGTTACTTCCTATTTGTCAAGAAATGGAAATGATTCGCGGAACCAAGAGTGGCAATAAGGCATATCACACAATGATTGCTGCTTATTTTACAGATATGGGATTTGTATTTAAGGCACTTCGTCGAGTTGCAGCATCTGATGCCAAAATTTGCTTTGTAATCGGAGATTCAGCTCCCTATGGAGTGTATGTTCCTGTTGAGCAGTGGCTCGGTAAACTGGCTATTTCAGCAGGGTTTAATTCATGGAATTTTGAGCATATTAGAGAGCGTAATATCAAGTGGAAAAACAGAAAACATAGTGTTCCACTACATGAAGGACGACTTTGGATAGAAGGTTAATTTATGGCGGAATCCTCATCGCACAAGTTTGGGCAAGAACTAGGCAAACTTATTGAAAATATCGTACTTAACGATATTCTCAAACCTAGCCTACAAGAGTTTGTAAAAAACAAAAACTACTACCTCGATTGGCAGCGGACTCGTACAGCCAGAAGTGGTAAAAAGGTTACTTGGGAAGACAAATATGAGAACAAACACGACCTAGATTTTGTAATTGAGATCGATGGTAATGATAAGCAGCTTGGTACACCTGTGGCATTTATCGAGTGTGCATGGCGTAGATATACAAAACACTCAAAAAATAAAGCTCAAGAAATCCAAGCCGCTATACTACCTATCATTGAGCTTCATAATTTGTCAGCGCCATTTTATGGTGCGGTATTGGCGGGAGAATTCACAAAACCAGCTTTGGATCAACTTAGAAATAATGGATTTGCCATTATTTATATTCCTTATCAAGATGTGGTAGCAGCATTTAAAGAAATTAATTTTGATATTGCATTTGATGAAACAACCCCAGACAAAGCCTATACCACAGCCTCAAAACACTTAGCTGATCTGAGTAGTTCAGATAGAGAGAAGCTAGGAGAAGCTTTGATCCTAGTTTCAAAACAAGAAGTCGATAGATTTATGGATACGCTGAGAAACAGCCTTGAGCGTTATATTGCTAAAATAATTCTCATCCCGCTTTTTGGTACAAAATACGAGTTTAAGAGGATTGATGATGCACTAATAGAGCTAAATACACTTGATATCAATCGTCCAAGTGGTGAGTTTGAGAGGTTTGAAGTTATTGTTGATTACAACAATAATGATACAATTCGAGCAACTTTTCAGGACAAAACTTCGCTTGCAGCTTTCTTGAGAAAGCTAAAAAATTGAGGTCAGCAAATTAAAGATTAATACCGAGAACCCGACTTCTTTAAGGAGTCGTGGTTCTAACAACGATCGCATTTATCGATTCCTGCTCTATTCACCGATCGCCCCTGCATTCCTCGATCGCACCAATAACCCGTGTTTTGGGGCAAAAATCATCGCCAACACGAACAACAGCGTTTGCAGCACCACAATACACCCACCCGTCGAACCATCTATGTGGTAGCTGATATAAGTTCCCATGACGCTAGAAAAGACACCACTTGCGATCGCAATTAGCGTCATATGGTCAAAATTATCACTCAACAAATACGCCGTAGCCCCCGGAGTCACCAACATTGCTACCACCAAAATAATCCCCACAGTCTGAAGTCCAGCAACTGCTGTAAGCGATAGCAAAGACAGCAAAACGTAATAGAGAAAAGTGATATTTAAACCGATCGATCGCGCGTGAGTCGAGTCAAAACAAAACAACACTAAATCTTTGCGTAAAACTGCCAACGTCACTAAGGTAATTACACTAATAACTACAGTTTGAAGAATGTCTGCATCCGAAATACCTAAAACATTGCCAAACAAAATATGTGTTAAGTCGATCGAGCTTTTGACTTTAGAAATTAACACTAAACCAAAGGCAAAAAATCCCGTAAACACTAAACCAATCACCGTATCTTCTTTAACACGAGTTTTCGCTTTGATAAAGCCGATCGCAATTACCGAACCAACCCCAAACACAAAAGCCCCCACAGCCAAAGGAATATTCAGCACATAGGCAATCACAACCCCCGGCATCACCGCATGAGAAACTGCATCACCCATCAAAGCCCATCCTTTCAAAGTCATGTAGCAAGAAAGCGCAGAACAAACAAGCCCTACTAAAGCGCTGACTAAAATTGCCTTCACCATGAATTCATGCTGAAACGGTGCCACCAACCATTGAATAAAATCCATTATTTTTCCTCCTGATTGACTTGAGTTAACCGACTTTTTGCAGATGAGAAATCGCCAACAGAACCGCCAAAAGTGCGGGAAAGATTTTCCTCGGTAAACACTTCTGAAGTATTACCATAGGCGAGAATGCTGCGATTAATTAATACTACTTGGTCGCAGAATGTGGTAATAGATTCTAAATCATGAGTTGAAACAAGAATTGTATGTCCTGTTTGACGCAGTTCCATTAACAAGTTAATCATCATTTTCTCGGTTTTGATATCAACTCCAGCAAAGGGTTCATCTAATAGCAAAACTTTGGCTTGTTGCGCCAAAGCCCGCGCAAAGAAGGTGCGTTTCTTTTGTCCACCGGATAACTCTCCAATTTGCCGATCGCGCATATCCCACATTTCCACCCTTTCCAAGCTTTCTCGCACCGCTTGTTTGTCGATCGATCGAGGAATTCGCAACAGATTCATGTACCCATAGCGCCCCATCATCACCACATCATAAACGTTCACTGGAAAATTCCAATCTACCTCTTCCGACTGAGGCACATAGGCAACCAAATTGCTTTTTTGAACTTGACGAATCGGCAAACCATTAATTAAAATTCGTCCAGTGTTTGGTCGCACAAAGCCCATAATTGCCTTGAATAATGTCGATTTTCCCGCGCCATTCATTCCCACTAATCCACAAATTGTCCCTGCTTTGAGTTGCAGCGAGGCGCTGTGCAAGGCTACTTTGCCATGATAAGCAACGGTCACATTCTCAATATCAATGCTGATTTCATTCATGCTAATTTCTCCCAATTCCCAATTACCAATCACCAATCACCAATCACCAATTCCCTATGCCCCATTACCCTGTAACCCTTTTATCAGAGTATCGATATTATATTCAAGTAACTTCAGATAGGTTGATGCCGGGCCATCGGCGGGAGATAGGGAATCGACATAAAACACTCCAGCAAATTTTGCGCCTGTTTCTTTTGCCACCTGAAGTTGTGCCTCGTTGTTGACGGTACTCTCGCAGAATACAGCCGGAATCTGGTTTGCTTTGACTGTATTAATTACTCGTTCAACTTGTTTCGGTGTGGCTTGTTGTTCGGCGTTGACTGGCCACAGATAAACTTCTTTTAATCCGTAATCGCGGGCAATGTAAGAAAATGCACCTTCGCAACTTACTATGTAACGTTTGTCTGGGGGAATCGCTGAAATAGCTTGTTTGAGTTTGGCATCGATCGCCTGAATTTGCTCGCTGTATTTTGCGGCATTTGCATC
>JAYTZD010000569.1:0-23362 GCA_043742065.1 Oscillatoriales bacterium | reverse complement strand
TTAATTTGTGCCAAGTGTGTTTCTGTGGTTTTCACGCCCAGTCAGCTTTAGCAACCCGCACCAATCAAGCGTTTCTCCAGTTTATAACGATTATTGCTCGGCGATGGTCATAGTCTGAAAAATCTAGACAAGTCTAGGTTTTTCGGCTACTGTTTTAAACCCTCACGGTCACGACCAACACCATCGCCATAGCCATTAAGATCGATCGGCGGTGGAAACCGCTTTTGACCTCAAACTAAGTAAGTAGGCGGTAATAAAACAAAGTATTTTAAGTAATTTAAAAATTACGCTCGATTCGCTCGTAGTGAGGGCTTATTTCCCTGTGAAAGAGGGCCCAAGCCCTTACTACAAACCTTGAATTATTTACGCCGACTTACTTACACAAACTTCCGTCCCTCTCGCTTGAGACTAAGAGATCGGGGAGTTTTAAAGTCGGCTCGAGCATAAATTCTTAGAATTGCCTCAAATTTTCATCAAATTTTTATTTCCGCCTGACATTCTAGCTGGAGAAGGTTCACAACTTGCGGGGTGAGGAATGGATTGCTCTTGGGAGTAGTGGCTGTTTCATCACACCGGTTCGCTAAATGTCAGGAGGAAATTTTTATGCTATCAAAATCTTTAAATTCAAGTTCATTATCGATCGTCCGTTACGGGTCTAGTTTTCTGTTGGGATTACTGTTGTGCACAGCTTCAGCTCCGGTGCTAGCACACGTTGGGCATAACAGCGAGTTTGCAGGTGGCGATGCGGCAAAGATTATGCAGCCGATCAAAGTTGATGCCAATAAAGCAACCGCATTGGGAATTAAGACAGAGGCGATCGCCCCTACTCCCGATGGAGGTATTCTCAAAGTTCCTAGCACTAGCTTGGTTGATGCCAATGGGCAAAAGCTTGTCTACATCCAGGAAGGAACAACCTACAAACCGATCTCAGTTCAGATTGGTAGCGACTCTGGAGATACGGTGGAAATTAAAGAAGGCAATCTAGTTTCAGGAAATCAGATTGTGACGCAGGGCGCCACACTTTTGTACTCCGAGGCATTGCGAGGCAAACCGCAAGCATCGCCCGGTAAATCGGAGCCACAAGCACAACCTGCTCAAACATCATCTCCCTTGGTACCGATAGCAGCCACAGGAGTTGTACTGGTCGGTGTATTAGCGGTATTTGGCTTGAAAGGCAAGGATAATTCGACATTCAAATAAAATTTTCCGTTGCTCTCGATCGCGACTGAGTAAAACTCTTTACTCCGTCTCCTAAAACCTTGCCTGACGCTATCCCAATTTCATTTTTATGTTGAATGTCATCCCTAAATGGTCTATTGCTCAACGATGGTTAGTGGTGTTCGGGTCGATCGCCCTAACCATCTGGAGCCTGCACACTGTAAGTCGAATGCCCCTCGACGTATTGCCCAACTTTGCGCCCCCTCAAGTAGAAGTACAAACCGAAGCCCCCGGTCTAGCACCAGAAGCGGTAGAGTCTTTGGTAACATTACCGCTAGAAAGTGCGGTCAACGGAACACCAGGAGTTGAAGTCGTCCGTACCTCGTCAGCCGTAGGAATTTCTGTACTGCGGGTGGTGTTTAAGTGGGGCACTGACCCCTATCAAGCTCGTCAACTCGTGGCAGAGCGCTTGCAGGACGCGCAAGACCGACTCCCAGAAGGGATTGGTACACCGCAGATATCCCCCTTAGCTCCCCCCATCGGGACGGTGATTCAGTATGCCTTCACCTCTGAAACGACATCCATCATGGACGTGCGGCGTTTGGTGGATGGCAAAATCAACAATCGCTTGCTGGCTGTTCCCGGCGTATCGCAAGTGCTCGTTTACGGCGGAGATGTGCAGCAGTTTCAGGTGATTGCTAATCCCGAAAAACTCAAGGCGCTGAAAGTTTCCCTCTCCGAAGTCGTCAAGGCGGCTTCCGAGGCAAATGCCAAAACCGCTGGTGGGTTGTTGATTGACCCAGAAAAAGAATTAGTGATTCGAGGCGAGGGACAAATCCAGACGATCGCCGATTTGCAGAAAGCAGTGGTCAAGGTGCAGGAAGGAAAACCCATTCTACTGCGGGATGTGGCCGAGGTGAAGATTGGAGCGGCACTGGCGCGAGGCGATGCCAGTTGGAATACAAAACGGGCTGTGGTGGTGATGGTGAACAAACAACCGTTGGTGGATAGTCCCACCGTCACGCAAGCCATCATCCAGGCGATGGAGGAAATTAAACCGGGTTTACCCAAGGATGTGAAAGCGAATGTCACTTTCCGGCAAGATGCCTACATTGACGCATCGGTTGGTAATGTGCGATCGGCCTTGATCGAAGGCAGTTTGATTGTCGCAGCCATCCTGATTCCCTTTCTGATGAACTGGCGCACCCTCACCATCTGTTTGCTGGATTTCTTTCTCTCGCTACTGTTCTCGCTGTTAGTGTGTTCCTGGATCGGGCTGGAACTCAACACCATGACCCTTGGCGGATTGGTAGTGGCGATCGGGACAGCAGTCGATGATGCGATCGTCTACTGCGAAAATACCTACCGCCGCTTGCGAGAAAATCGCCTCTCACCCAATCCCAAACCAGCAATGGAGGTGATTTTTGAGGGTTCTCAGGAAGTGCGCGAGTCGCTGATCGGAGCCACGTTAATTGGGATTATTGTCTTTTCACCGATTTTCACGCTTTCTGGTGTGGAAGGGCGCATCTTCACCCCAATGGGCATTGCCTATCTGGTGGTAGTAATCATCTCCAGCCTGGAATCCCTGGTCATTTCCCCTGCATTGTGTGCCATTCTGTTGCCCCACAGCCGGATGCAGACGACAGAACCCTTCCTAGCACTGTTTTCCAAGCGAGTTTACCATCCGTTGCTACAGTTGGCGATGCGTCGCTCTACCTTAATTTTAGGATTGGCTACAGCGTCAATGGTGGCGGCGATGCTGATTGTGCCGACGTTAGGACGGGATTTTCTGCCAACGTTCCAGGAACGATCGCTCATGAATGCGATCGCCCTGTATCCGGGTTCCTCATTGGAATCAACCAATCGCATCGGGTTAGCGATTCAAACAGCGCTGAAGGATGACCCCCGGTTTGAATCAGTACAACTGCGATCGGGCCGTGCTCCGGGCGACCCAGATGCGGCATCGGTGAACTTGGCACACTTGGACGTGGAACTAAGTGAAGCAGCGATGAAAAACCGTCCTGCGGCGATTCAAGCTTTGCGCGAAGTATTGGGTCAGTTTCCGGGAGTTGCCGGCAATGTTGGTGGATTTATCAGTCACAGGATGGATGAAGTGTTGTCGGGGGTGAGAAGTGCGATCGCCATTAAAGTATTTGGTAACGACTTACAAGAACTCCGTCGCATTGGAGAACAAATCGAAACAACAATGAAAGGCGTGAAGGGATTGGTAGACCTTCAGCTTGAGCCCCAAATTCCGATCCGTCAGGTACAAATTCAATTTAACCGAGATGCTGCCGCTCGCTACGGATTGACGATCGCCCAATTGTCAGATTTCACCGAAACAGCGCTGAATGGTCGCGTGGTTGGTCAAGTAGCCGATGGTCAACAGTTAGTGGATGTACTGGTTTGGGTCAATGAATCTGCCCGCCGCAATCTCAACACGATTCGCAACCTCCAAGTTAATACCCCAACTAATCAAATCATCCCGCTTTCGCAAGTGGCAAAGGTTGACTTTGGCAAGGGCCCGAACACGATTAACCGGGAAAATGTCTCGCGTTTAATTGTAGTTTCAGCTAACGTACAGGGACGCGATGTTGGTTCGGTTGTCGATGACATTCGCGCCAAAGTCAAGCAATCGGTGCAACTGCCCCAAGGCTACTATATTCAGTACGGCGGACAGTATGAGTCGGAACAACGCGCTGCTCAAAACTTCCTAATTTTCGGAATATTAGCGGTGGTGGCGATCGCAGTATTGATGTACTTCACAGTAAAATCGGTTCCTGCGATGCTGATGGTGATGGTCAATTTACCATTGGCACTGGTTGGCGGTGTCATCTCGGTGCTGCTGACGGGTGGTGTTCTTTCTGTTCCGTCAATGGTGGGCTTTGTGACCTTGTTTGGGGTGGCGACGCGGAATGGATTGCTGCTGGTAGACAACTACAACACCAAACTTGCTCAAGGAATGCCACTTTCGGAAGTAATTGTGGAAGGTTCGATGGAACGGTTGCTGGCGATTTTGATGACAGCACTCACCTCCGCATTGGGGATGATTCCCTTGGTTTTAAGCGGTGGCGCTGGCAAGGAATTGTTGCAGCCATTGGCGATCGTTGTCCTCGGCGGACTCTTTACTTCAACCGCTCTCACTCTGCTGGTTCTACCTGCATTGTATGCTCGATTTGGCAAGTTTCTGATGCCGAAACGGATGATGGAAGTATCTGATCTGAGAAACTATAACGCGGAGCAAACGCCAAGGAAAGGGGACGAGGTAGCGCTAAAATGAGAATTCTGCTGGCGGAAGACGAACCCGATTTAGGTGCGATCGTGCAACGCACCTTGAGCCGCGAAAAGTACCTGGTGGATTGGGTGCAGGATGGTACGACTGCTTGGAACTATCTGGAAGACCAATGGACAGAGTACACGATCGCCATTTTTGACTGGTTGCTACCGGGAACCTCTGGGCTAGAATTGTGCCAACGTTTGCGCCGGCAGAATAATCCCTTACCCGTTTTGATGTTGACAGCAAAAGATCGAACAGAGGATATGGTGGCTGGGCTGGATGCTGGGGCTGATGACTATTTGATGAAACCGTTTGTTAAAGCAGAATTGTTAGCCCGGTTGCGGGCACTCCAGCGACGGGGACGGAGTTTGTCTCCAGAAAAGTCGCCCTATTTCAATTCTGACCAACTTGAGGCGGGGCGATTGCTGCTTAACTATACTAAATCAACCATCTCTACTGCGGATGACAGAGGACAGCAAACGGTGATTCCTCTGACGGCTAATGAGTTTCGGTTACTGGAATATTTCATGCAGCACCCCAATCAAATCCTGACGCGCGATCGACTCCTGACTCGTTTGTGGGATGTGGATGCCGACCCGATGAGCAATGTAGTTGCTGCCAGAATTCGTCTGTTGCGCCGCAAGCTGTCAGATTATGGCTGTGAGGGCATGATTGAAACGGTTCATGGATTCGGTTATCGATTGAACAATTAATATCAATTCCGGTTGCACTCCTTATGATATGGAGGAGACGGCATTGGGAGCATCCAATGAGTGCAAATATATCCGTAGGGGCGAAGCATTACGGCAGTAAGTCTCTGCTTATAACTAACAAATTATCTGCCGTAATGCTTCGCCCCTCCAACATTGGGATGCACCCACAGCATTGCCGTGTCCCTACGCCAAATTAATGGTAGGGATACGGCACTGTCGTCT
The DNA here is from genome assembly GCA_043742065.1 of Oscillatoriales bacterium. Taxonomy (GTDB): domain Bacteria; phylum Cyanobacteriota; class Cyanobacteriia; order Cyanobacteriales; family Microcoleaceae; genus Microcoleus. The sequence goes on along the minus strand of JAYTZD010000569.1, from coordinate 17,992 downwards.
CCTCATTTTCCTCATTTTGGGTAATATTAATTCCGATGCAACCAAAAATAATATATGCACTCCAACAAGCTATTTAACCGCACGCGCTGGCAACTCGCAGGCTGGTATGCGATCGTCATGGCTATGTTGTTGGGTATATCCGGTCTTGCAGTATATCAGGTTGTATTTCACACGCAGCGATACATCCTCCAGCAAAAACTACAAGACTTAGCTGGAACGCTGCATGACAGTATTGAACCTGAATTACAACAACCGGGACAGCTAGCATCTAGCGCGAAAACTATTTTGCCCGGTTTGTGTTTATCGAATGAAAACTGTCATCTTTCAGACAATGACGGAGCGCGACATACTGCTAGAGTGTTTCAGCAGGAAGGCTATTATCTCCGCTTTTTAGACCAATCTGGACGTGTTTTAGCGACGAGTGGAGAGCAGCCGGATGTATTAAAACGTTTTGCGCCAAGGGAGTTCTGGCAAGTTCTGAATTGTTCTAAGGGCGATCGCTTTTATCAAATTTCTCTACTGCTGCGAACGAAGGGTGGCTTGCCTTGGGGTTATCTGCAAATTGGGCGATCGCTCAAAGAATGGGATGCTTATCTTAACACCTTGCGACTGCTCCTCTTTTTGGGCTTACCTTTTGCGATGCTGTTAGTGGGAGGAACGAGTTGGTGGTTAGCGGGATTAGCGATGCAACCAATTTATCAGTCCTATCGCCAGATGCAACAATTCACCTCGGATGCTGCTCATGAATTGCGAACGCCTCTCGCTGTGATCCAGACTACTGTTGAGGATACTCGTCTGGCTGAAGACTTACCAGAGGTTAATCAAAACCTGGATATTATCGAACGACAAAACATCCGCCTCTCCAGGTTAGTCAAAGATTTACTGTTGATTTGTCGAATTGAGCAACAACAGATTTCGACTCAATTGCAGCCTTGCTCTCTCAACGATCTGATGGGCGATTTAGTCGAAGAACTTGCAGGTTTGGCAATGATCGCTGAGGTACATTTGAAGTTAGAAATTCGTGCCTCACAAGCGGTTATAATTCTTGGGGATGAAGTCCAACTTTACCGTATGGTAACGAACTTAATTACCAACGCCATTCACTACACTCCCCCAGGAGGACTAATCCTTGCCATCCTCGATCGCACTGACAAGGAAGCCGTGATTCAAGTTCAAGATACGGGTGTTGGTATCGCCCCAGCCGAGCAAACGCGAATTTTCGATCGTTTCTATCGAGTGCAGAGCGATCGCTCTAGAGCCACAGGAGGGGCTGGATTAGGGCTATCGATTGCGAGTGCGATCGCCCACGCTCATCAAGGCAGCATTCAAGTTGAGAGCGAGTTGGGCAAAGGCAGTACATTTACAATTCGTCTGCCGCTTAAATAGAAACGAAGTCTCTACAGAATTTTAGCCACTTTAGCCCCATCGAGTGTCAACGGGCTGGCGATCGAGCTAAACTGAGACTTGAGATTAACTGCGATCGAACTCAAAGCTTGCACCTCTGTTGCCAACAGGCAAGATGCCTCTTTCACAAAAAGTAAATTTGCTTGTGGAGTGGGCTGGAGAGCTCACCCCTGAAAAACTTTTTGACAATGGTACAAAATGTGATATCAGAGGAAATTCTCTAACTTCTTGGAAAAAATTATTTTACCTAGAAGTGGGTCAAGCCCACTTTTTTTGTTGCATTAGTCGCAGGAAAAAAAGCTCAAGGCATCAGACTTGCAAGTTTAGGACTGATCCAGGCCCCGTGTCCGAGTTCAGGAGTTTTAAGTTAAATATTCAACATGACTCATCCCCTAATTCCACAAATCATTGACTTAGCTACCCCCGTTGCGGAAACACTGGGATTGGAAGTAGTGGGAACACTGTTTCACACCAACCAAAATCCACCCATCTTGCGGGTAGACATCCGCAACCTCCAGCAAGACACCGGTTTAGCCGACTGTGAACGGATGAGTAAAGCCCTCGAAGAAGAGTTAGAAACAGCCGACATCATACCCTTCGCCTACGTGCTAGAAATTTCCAGCCCTGGTATATCCCGATCGCTATTGAGCGATCGAGAATTCATTACCTTTAAAGGTTTTCCTGTGACAGTCAAAGCCGCCGAACCAGACTCGCGAATCAAAGAGTGGAAAGGACTGCTCGTCTCCCGTGATGAAACAACTGTTTATCTCAATCAAAAAGGGCGACAGATTAAAATTCCACGTCTTCAGATTGCCAAAGTTGAACTAGACGAAGGAAAAGAGATGTAAAGGGAAGTTTTGAGTTTTGAGTTCTACTAATCCCTCATCACTCATAATTTACCCTCGGCAATTGCCGATGACCGATGACCGATGCCCAATGCCCGATTACCCAATTACAAAAAGGAGTGTTTTATATGTCAATGGTTCCCCTGCCCGGACTAAAAGAAATGGTCGAAGGTATTAGCAAAGAAAGAAATTTGCCAAAACACGCCGTCCAAGCAGCCTTGCGAGAAGCACTGCTCAAAGGATATGAACGCTATCGCCGCACCCAAAAACTAGACCATTTCAGTGAAGAATACTTTGATAACTTTGATGTAGAACTAGATTCAGAACAAGAAGGTTTTCGCGTTTTAGCTAATAAAACCATCGTCGAAGAAGTCGTATATCCCGATCACGAAATAGCACTTGCGGAAGTGCAGGAAGTAGCTACTGAAGCTCAACCGGGTAGCATTGTTCTAGTAGATGTAACGCCAAATCAAAAAGAATTTGGTCGCATGGCCGCCATCCAAACCAAACAAGTCCTGGCTCAAAAACTGCGCGATCAACAGCGCAAAATGATTCAAGAAGAGTTTAAGGATTTAGAAGAAACTGTTCTTCTAGCAAGGGTGCTGAGATTTGAGAGACAATCGGTAATTTTAGCAGTCACCAGCAGTTTTGGTCAGCCAGAAGTAGATGCTGAACTGCCCAAACGGGAACAGTTGCCCAATGATAATTACCGCGCTAATGCTACATTTAAGGTCTACCTCAAAAAAGTAGGCGAAGGCTCTACTAGGGGCCCACAGTTAGTTGTCTCCAGAGCTGACGCAGGTTTGGTAGTTTACCTGTTTGCCAACGAAGTACCAGAAATTGAAGATGGAGTGGTGAGAATTGTAGCTGTGGCTAGAGAGGCTAATCCGCCTTCCCGTCACGTCGGCCCGCGAACTAAGATAGCTGTTGATACGCTCGATCGCGACGTAGACCCCGTAGGAGCCTGCATCGGAGCGCGGGGATCGCGGATTCAGGTAGTTGTTAACGAATTGCGGGGTGAAAAAATCGACGTGATCCGCTGGTCTCCAGACCCAGCAACCTATATTGCCAACGCTCTAAGTCCTGCTAGGGTGGATGAAGTGCGTTTAGTAGCCCCAGAAGGCAGACGAGCACACATTTTGGTCGCGGAAGACCAATTGAGTCTCGCGATCGGCAAAGAAGGCCAGAATGTCCGCCTCGCAGCCCGCTTGACCGGTTGGAAAATTGATATCAAAGATATTGCTAAGTACGATCGCGAGGCCGAAGATACTAAGTTGGCCGCAGAAGAGACCAGACTTGATGAATTAGCAGCAGAGGCAGAAGCAGAAGCAGAATTCGACAGTGACAGGGAAGCTTTGGAATCTGAGGAAGAAGAGCCTGCCACAATGGATGAAACAGAAGCCAACGTCTGATCATAGAATGATGAAACCGAACTACCGATGCTGTGCAAGTTGTCGAAAAATCGCTCCAAAAGAAGCTTTTTGGAGAGTAGTCAGGCTCTATCCTTCCCATCAGGTACAATTAGATCTTGGCATGGGTCGTTCAGCTTACCTTTGTCCGCAAGCAGAATGCCTCAAAGCAGCTCAGAAAAAAAATCGACTTGGGCGATCGCTCAAAGCGCCTGTAGCTGAAGAACTGTACCAAATACTTTGGCAGCGTTTAGCACCATCTGACGGCGCCTTCTAAAGGTAGCCGACAAAAGCTCGGCTTCCTCAGTACAAACCCTCTGGGCTGCTCTACCTGTGTAATTATCGGTAGTGCCACCACTGAGACCCCAATCCGATCTGCCCACCAGTCTGGAAAGATTTGTGTCAGATTAGATAAGGGTGGGGTACTAGCAGATGTATCCTCAAGATAGAAAAGCGAACTAAGAAGTTTGAGAGAATGGCTTTTGCCAAAACTTAGACTTCTGAGTTCTAATTTCTGAAACAAACTTGAAAATTCTCCAACTGCAAACTTCAGCTACGTTGGATCTTTATAGATCAAACCGCTGAGAGATTACCAAAACCCCGATTTCTGACCGAAAGACGAGACGAAAGCCTCTGGACTTTAGACATGGGCATAACTCGCCTACGGTTTCAATCGCCGTGTATAATTAGCACAAGCGAAAAGTTAGTAAGAATAACCTTCGGCGCATTGAAGCACCCTAGTATGGAGCAATCCCAGCAACCGACACATCCAACTCGATTTGGAATAGTTAAAGGGCAAATAATGGCAGGGCGTGGAGCGTTAAAACTTAAACATACGAAGGACTCAGAAAGTATACGCAATTTCAGCTTCAGGCTGTTTGAGTTGGTAGAGGGATACTTGAATGTCCCGTTGTCACCTTAGTTGGTGGGCAATAATCCCCCGGCTTTAGTAGACGCGGGGAAGTTCAAACTGAAATCTAAACAACGAATGATGTCGTCATTAGAACAAAAAATCAAAATGTAAAAACTGGTTGGCATAACAGAGGGCAGAGTGGATGAACAACGGCAAAGTAAGAATTTACGAGTTATCACGGGAACTAAATTTGGATAATAAAGACATCTTGGCAGTGTGCGAGCGGCTCAATATTTCAGTCAAGAGCCACAGCAGCACAATTACAGAATCAGAAGCAGAACGCATCCGCAAAACGGCGGAAAAATACGTCGCCAGCCACTCTTCCCCCGGCAAGCCAGCTCCCCCCGAAAGAGCAGCAGCGCCATCTAGAGAATCTGGCCCTCATCCCAACGATCAACAAAAAAAACAGCAAATTTTAGAAATACGCAGTCCAAAAGTACGACCCGCTGGCGCAAACTCCCAGCAGTCGGGTAACGAGGAGAGAAAAAACCCGCAGGCAACCGTTGCCACTCCTCCGAAATCACCCGCAGCTCAACTACAACAGTCTCCGGCTAAACCAAACATCAATCGACCGGTTCTGTCTAAGCCTACTTCTGCATCAGCAACGGCTTCGTCAGAAACTGTATTGGAAATTGTTTCCGATACAGTAGATTCGATCGCACCTTTAGAAACAAACACCCAGGTGGCAGTATCGATAGCACCCCAAGTGCCATCGGAAAGAGCTGAACGAAGAGAGCGAGTTGCCCCTCCTAGTCCATCAGCAAAGCTCACTTCGCCACCAGTCAGACCCGCCGGAGAGTCTGCTAACCCCACTCAACTGAGTCAGGGGAACAAGCCCGTACTGAAACTTGCCAAAACTGAGCAAGAGCAATCAGAACAGGCACAAAATCTGGAAGCGCCTGTTAAGCCCAGTCCCCCCAGCAGACGCGCCCCCGGCACCGAATCTCGCGAGGCAAGACCACGCCGAGAAGGTACTGGTGGTCCAGTCAAAACTCAACTTGCCGATCGACCCCAACCAGGTGGTGGCTCGCGTCGAAGCCTTGCCCCCGTAACATCAGCCACCGGGCTGCGTAGTCGCGGTGGTGACACCGGAGTCCCAGGGGAAGACACTGATGATAATGAAGAAGATAATACGCCAGACTCTGGGATTCTTCTCCTCGAAAGACCATCCCTCCCTCGTCCTGCCAAAAAGACTTCGGTCATTTGGGAAGAAGACGACGAAGAAAACTCAGATGCTGCCAAGGCTGCCAAGGCTGCCAAACTCAAGCAGCGTAATCGTCTCAAACCCATAGACGAGGACGACGACGACTTAGAAAACGGCTTGGATATGCCAGCACCAGTCATGGTCAGCCTGTCCCTAGCTCGCCCTGCTAAGGCGAAGTCACCAGCAGCACCCAAATCAACACCAACTCCGGGCGCACCCGGAAGTAGTGGCAAAAACAAGAGACCGGGCCCTTCTCACGATAAAAGCTCGTCTAGTTCGGGTGGCGGACGCGGTAGTCGTGGTGGCGGCAAAGCAGCGGAAGCAAAGGTCGAACGTCCTGAAACACTGATGCTTAGCAGGCCGATGACCGTTCAGGAACTCGCAGCTACTCTGGCTGTTCCCGAAACGGAAATTATCAAGCGGCTGTTCTCTAAAGGCATTGCGGTTAACATTACTCAAACCCTGGATATTGCAGCGGTGAGAATGGTAGCTGAAGAAATGGGCATAGAGGTAGAAACCCCTGAAATAAAAGAGCCAGCTACCAAAACAGGCACAATACTGGACGATGCAGATTTGGAATACCTCCAACGCCGTCCGCCAGTAGTCACGATTATGGGTCACGTCGATCACGGTAAAACTACCTTGCTCGACTCGATCCGCAAAACCAAGGTGGCTCAAGGAGAAGCTGGGGGTATTACCCAGCACATCGGTGCTTACCATGTGGATGTTGTACACGAAGGTAAGAGCCAGCAGGTAGTATTTTTGGATACTCCAGGTCACGAAGCCTTTACAGCAATGCGGGCTCGTGGAACGCGGGTGACAGACATCGCTATCTTGGTGGTGGCGGCCGATGACGGTGTGCGTCCACAAACAATTGAAGCTATCAGTCACGCGAAAGCGGCTAAAGTGCCAATTGTGGTGGCGATCAATAAAATTGACAAGGAGGGCGCTCAGCCGGAACGGGTGAAGCAAGAGCTTACTGAGTACGGCTTGGTTGCAGATGACTGGGGCGGCGATATCACGATGGTTCCTGTCAGCGCGATCCGAGGCGAAAACCTCGATATGCTGTTGGAAATGATCCTGACCGTCGCGGAAATGGAAGACCTCAACGCTAACCCTAACCGCGCGGCTAAGGGTACGGTGATTGAAGCTCACCTCGATAAGGCAAGGGGGCCTGTGGCAACTTTGCTGGTACAGAACGGTACTCTGCGGGTGGGCGATATTGTGGTCGCAGGTTCTGCCTTGGGTAAGGTGCGGGCGATGATCGACGATCGCGGCGCTCACGTAAAACAAGCAAGTCCCTCGTTTGCAGTGGAAGTGCTAGGACTCCGGGAAGTACCGCAGGCTGGAGATGAATTCGATGTCTTCCAGAACGAAAAAGAAGCTGCGGCGATCGCCGATGAAAGAGCTAGAATCCGACGGGATCAGCGTATATTGCAAGGTGGCCGGATCAGCCTCAGCGGCTTCTCTCAACAAGCTAAGGAAGGGGTTCTCAAGGAACTCAACTTGATCTTGAAGGCAGATGTCCAAGGCTCTCTAGAAGCGATTGTCGGCTCTCTGACCCAACTTCCTCAAAAAGAAGTTCAACTCCGACTGCTGCTATCTGCTCCTGGGGAAGTCACAGAAACGGATATTGACCTCGCCGCAGCTAGTGATGCTGTGATTATCGGGTTCAATACTACTCTCGCCACCGGCGCTCGCCAAGCAGCCGACGAAGCGGGCGTAGACGTGCGGGAATACAGCATCATCTACAAACTTTTGGATGACATTCAAGGGGCAATGGAAGGTCTGCTGGAACCTGAACTGGTTGAAGAACCTCTGGGTCAGGTGGAAGTGCGTGCTGTCTTCGCGATCGGTCGTGGGGCCGTGGCTGGATGTATGGTAGTTTCTGGCAAGGTCATCCGCAACTGTAAAGTACGGGTGCGCCGAGGCAACAATATCGTCTACGAAGGTGTCCTAGACTCCCTCAAACGGATGAAGGAAGATGCCAAGGAAGTCAATACTGGCTTTGAATGCGGTATTTCCTTGAGTGGATTTAGTGACTGGGCGGATGGCGATCTGATTGAAGCCTACCGGATGGTGACTAAACGCCGCACTCTCTCGGCATAATTTTGGATTCTGAATTGTGGATCTTGGACTCAAGACAGGTTAATTACCTGTCTTGAGTTTTAAGCATTCTTCTTCCTTCTTCCTTCTTCCTTCTTCCTTCACTTATGCGTTCTTTTTGGTCTGAACCTTTTTTGTGGATTCACCTGGCTGGGGTGGCTGCATTGCCAATTTTCCTGGGACTGTGTTTGCTGGGACTGGCGGTGGGTGCTCCGCTGCTACCTGTGTGGCTGGAAGTATTTTTAGTTGGGGGCGCTGGTATTGGGCCTGTGCTGTGGATGCAGTGGTTTCGCCCTTTTTACATTTTTAGTATTTTAGTGGTGGCGGTGAAACCCCAGAATTTAAGCAATGGACAACAGCGGATTCTCCTTGGGTTTAAATCTCGCTTAAATCAAGGATTAGCTCTGTTTGTGGCTATTGTGCTGGCAGTAATCTTGTGGCAATTATATCGATTTGCTCCTCTGGCTTCTGGGGTGACTCCGTTTCCTCCTCAATGGCGATTAGCGGGATTGCTTTTAGCTGCTTTCGCTTTTTTAGCGAGTAATTTGTTCTTGCAAGTCCCTGTTAGTGTGATGGCTGTTTTGCTGACACCGGAATCAGAATTTGCAGCCACACAGCCTGATGTTTTGGAGAAAATTGGGCAGGATTTTACGATCGCAGGCTGGCAAGTCGATCGCATTTTACCGGCTTTTGTCGCAGACGAGGACAGAATTTGAGCAAGCTCAATCCATAAAAAATGTATTTAAAGATACTGCATATTTGAGGCTAGTATGCTAGATAAAAACAATACTTCTTAGGATAGATTTATTGACATTATTAAGATTTAATTTCCAATTTTTAATTTGAAGTTATTTGTATTTGTTATGGTATATTAGAATAGTCAAGGTTAAATTCCTTCGCCATCGTGAAACAGAGACTCAGACACACTTTTAGGCGTAAACCGGGGGACAAAGAGCGGCGAAAACTCTAAAAATGGAATTGTCAAGGTAAGCTTTAAGTCCTCACTGGGGATTAAAACAGGGGTATAAAAATATGGCGAATTTACGAACGATCGCACAACAACCTCAAGCAGTAGAGCCGATCGAGCTTAAGGAAGATTCTCAAATCTGGGATAGCCTAAAATGTGCGATCGGTTCAAGTTCTGGATTTCAGCGCTGGCAGTTAGAACTCAATTTTGAAAATCAGCAGGCAAATGTCAGCATCGACCAGCAGGTTCGCTCCTATTTGCGGGAAACTTTAGAAACTTTGGCTTACTAAGTGCAGCCAAGCCCAATTTTGTAACCGATAGTAACCTCCCATCGCCCCATGTTTAAAACCAAATTGAAACACGGCGTTAATTTGACGATTTTTTAGAACAAAGGGCGTTTTAGAATTAAAGTAAATATCCTAGCTCCTGAATAAAGGGAGCTAGGACATTATCGATCCCTACTCACAAAAACATCACCGGATTGAATCCTCAAAAAATTAGCTGAGTTGCTCCAAAGATTCAAGCAATATTTGAGCGCTGCGCCGATGATGGAATTTAGCAGCAATCTTTTGTCGTGATTTTTGAATCAAACTCAAAGTTAACTCTTTGTCTTGTAGCAACTTTACGATAACATCTGCCATTATTTCCGGATTTTCCGCCGGCACTAGCATACCGTCAACACCGCTATCTATCAGTTCCGCCATTCCACCAACCTGCGTCACAACTACAGGAGTTTCCATCGCCATTGCTTCCATAACAGCTACAGAAATTCCCTCTTTCAAGCTGGGTAAAGCAAAAATATCAGCCTCTTTATAACCTTGACGATTTCGTTCTTCCGAGACAGAACCAAGCAACTCAACATAATCAGACATTGATTGCTCTTGAATGAATTTCTCAAGTTCTTTGCGGTAGCCATTACCAGATTCTGCATCCTCGCCAGCAATCTGCAAGTGCACATCAAACCCTCGTTCTCGAAGCAACTTCACTGACTCAATCAGGTACTTTTGTCCTTTGGCTATATTGAGACGACCACAAGTGTAAATTCGGCATGGACTACCTTCCTGCCAAGGAGTATAAGGAATTTCACGCTTAATTTCATCCAGATTGACACCGACTGGTGAAACTTTCACATCCTTTGGCAAAAAGCCTGCTAGCTTATCTTTGACAGAGTTGAGAAGTTGTTCAGACATCACAGAAGCAAAAGCAGAATGTTTCCATTTTTGTTCTTGATTGGCCCCAAAATCTTCTAACTGACCCAAAAGAGCCACACTATAAGTGATGTCCGAAAGTATTGAGGCAAACAGGGCAATATTAGCAGCATTCCCACAGGAATGAACGTGGACGTGAGACCAGCCCTGGTTTCTGGCAAGGCAAACTAGCTTTGCCCCCATGACGACCAATACCAAGTAGTAAAGCTTTTGGGAAAAAGATATATTTTTAGTATTGGCAATTACACTTAGACAGCGCCACCAGGCGATCGGACCAGCTTTGATTAATTGTATAGGAATATTAACAAAATCTTTGATCTCAAAAGGTATCAAATAATCAGTCATACTTTGGGCTTTCTGAGCCCAAGTATGTACAACTTGAGTGGGAGGACGGCGGGTTGATATCATATGAGGTTTCATACCGATATCCAGCATTGCTTGGTATTCACGCCAGATCCAAGTATGAGTTTGCCCTGGAAATTCAGGGATAAAGTAGCCAATTTGTTGATTCATTCTTGATGTTTTCCTCTAATTAATATCCCTTCTTGTCGAGTTTAGATCCCTCAAATTCCCCCTTATCAAGGGGGACTTTGAGAAGAATCTTGTCCTGCCCTTATTAAGGAGGGTCGAATGTGGGCGATCATTCAATAGATACTGACTAACCGGAGAGGTATCAGACTTTTTTGTGAATCATATTCTAGGCGGTTTTGCCTGCTGTCATCTCTAATCGAGTCCGAGCCTTGCCGTTCGCCAAACACTTTTTGACACCAGCAATTACATCTTCAACATCTGCATCTGTCAATTTTGCTGAAATTGGCAAGCTGATGGTACGCAGTCCGACATAATTTGCATTCGGATAGTCTTCTGGCTGCCATCCAAACTTCTCTTGATAGACTGGATGTTCTGCCATACTCATGTAGTGTACACCGACACCGATATGTTCAGCATTGATAGCATTAAGAAACTCGTCGCGGCTAATTCCTGCTGTGGCTTCATCTACCAAGATTGTGTACAGGTGATAGGCGTGAATTGTGTCGGGTTCTGGGGCTGATGGCAGAGTAATTGGCAAATCTGCAAATGCTTCATTATAGCGTTGCCAAATCTGTTCTCGGCGCTTCCAATAAGGAGTAATTCGTTCCATTTGATGAATGCCGATCGCAGCTTGCAGATCCATCATGTTATATTTAAAACCAACTTCCACCACTTGGTAGTGCTTGTATCCTGAATCACCGAAGCGCTTCCAAGCATCTTTGCTCATACCGTGCAGCGCCAAAATTTTCAGCCTGTCAGCGTCTTCTTGCTTGCGACTTAGAATCATGCCACCTTCGCCCGTCGTGATGTTTTTGGTGACATAGAAACTGAAGCATCCGAAATCACCAAAAGTGCCTGCTTTGCGTCCCTTGTACTCTGTTTCGATGGCGTGAGCACAGTCTTCGATTAATTTCAGGTTGTGGCGTTCAGCAATCTCACAAAGCGCATCCATATCGCAAGGACGACCGGCAAAGTGAACTGGTAAAATTGCTTTAGTTTTTGAAGTGATTTTAGCTTCGACTTTCGCCGGGTCAATATTCATGGTCAGCGGGTCTATATCCGCCAGTACCGGTGTCGCCCCTGCGTGAATAATCGCGTTGACTGTCGCACAAAAAGTCATGGGAGTGGTAATGACTTCATCGCCCGGTTTTAAGGAAGCAGCGAGGATACTTAAATGCAGTCCCGCCGTACAGGAATTGACGGCAATTGCGTGATCGGAACCCTTGTAAGCTTTGAATTCGTTTTCAAAGCGCATGACTTTTGGCCCAGTACCCAACCAGCCTGTTTTCATGGTCGATACCACTTCCTGAATTTCAGCATCTTCGATCGCAGGAGAGCCAAATACTAGGAAGCGGTCTTTAGGGCGAATAGGATTGTTCATGTTGCTAGTTCTTATCCAGTAAATAAAGTCGATGGAATAGTTGATGGAATGACAAGGTACTGCTTTAGCAGTGTTGTTTTATGCTGATTTTAGATGCTTTTCTGTATCTTAAGATATATTTTCGATAATGTCTATACTATAATTTTTCATTAAATGAAAGTTACAGTCAAGTTTTTACTTTATTATATAAAAATATTTATAAGTAAAAATACGGAGTCTTGAAAAGCATTCCGTTTAAGAGTTAAGTAATCACCCGTAGTTGACAATCTTCTAAAGTCTAGGGAGACGAATCTTATTCAAAACATCTTGGAGTCGTTCAGAAGCACCCCCTAATTGTTCTGATAATGCTACAAGTTTGCCATAAGCTTCAACCAAACGATCGCCCTCAACGTGAACCTCGGAAGTCGGATAATTCTTGATGGTTTCCAGCAGCGTAATTTGATTATCACTATTCGCCGACAGCACCAAAGCCTTGCGTAAAGCCTCTTGATTTGCAGTCCCAGAAGGAGTCCGAATTACCTGACCGAGTTCATCTAGAACAATTTCTCCAAGTTTGCTGTTGAGTGTCCGATCCAAAAGCTTTTGGCTGATTTTCACTGGTCTTGTGAGGGTGCGACGAACTACTTCCGGGTCTTTTTTGGCTTGTCCCAATAGCATTTCTAAGGCTGGGGACATTTTGCCAGTTTCGGCGAAAACTTCTAATTCGCTGACTGGTAGAGTCATCCGAATCACGCTGTATTTGAGCACTACTTTTTCAGCAGCCACCGCAGCAGTGCTGTAAAACAAAATTCCCGCGCCTGTGGCTAAAAATAATGTCCATCGCCCTTTGAAAAATGACCATCTCATAGTACAGTCCCCAAATATTTTTGCCCACTTCGACTATAGCGACTTTTATAACTTTTCCTTGCCTTAAATGTACTTTTGTTTAAATTTGTAAATTCTTGTTACTTCTGTTTTGGGGATCGCTCCTCGGCGCGCTGCTCCCAGCGAAACAGAAACACCATCAGAGCCACCACTCCGACTTGGAGGGCAAAATTGGGCAAAGTAGAGCTAACTTGGTTCCCGGAGGCAATTTTAGCTAGGAAAACTAAGCCACCGATGAAGCCAGATGCTCCACAAGCTACATAGACCACCTGTCGCAGAGGTCGATAGGGAGCGGCTATCTCTGCGGTTAAACGCTTGTATTGTTCGGGACTGAGGTTGCGGGGGTTTTTTGGTCGGTAAGGGCGATCGTCTGAATTGGGAGTTGGCATAAATTTATGAAAGAAGGAAGAAGGAAGAAGGAAGAAGGAAGAAGGAAGAAGGAAGAAATGTAATAGTTTTAGTGATTCAGAATGTCCTAAATATCTTGGTGACTGCCACATTTAATGGGTGAATATTCTGCTACAACAAATATCTTATCATAGCCAAAATAAGTCATCGCTGCCAAACAAGCACAACAGTTTGCAAACAGCCGACCAAAACACCCAAGAACCCACCTAAATTGACGATTCCTTGCAACTCGCTTTTAACAATTCCCTGAATTGCTAATTCCAAGTCTTCGGGAGAAGTACCTTTAACGCGATCGACAATCACCTGATCGATGTTTAAAATGGGGATCGCCTGAGCTACAATATTTTCTAAATCCCGCTCCAGATATCGCTCTAAAACTAAAGCGAGTTCTTTGCTAACAATTTCTAGGGAAGCACTCATCACTGGTGAAGTCTGCAATCGATTCAGAATTAACTTAGAAATATTTTCCCAATCAATAGACTTGCTCAAGCCCTGAAGTACCTCCGTACCTCGCTCTTGAACATAGCTGCGAACGCTATCCCGCATAGTTTTTCGTAACTGTCGGACGGTGGAAACTGGTAGATTTTGCATCGACAAATTTTGCAGCCATTCCTGAAGTCGTCCGCGAACTCCCAAAGAAACGGTTAATTCTGCTAATCGCTGATTTGTCGCTTGTCTGTCGTCGAGACAAAAAGTCCGTAGGCGAGTTAAAGTGTTCCGTAAACCAAACAAGTTTGCGACTACCCAATAAGTACCGCTGGTTTTTTCTCGAAACCCTTCATCGATGATTGAAATATTGCGATCGGTCAAAAAGTCAATCAAAGCCTGTCGCAACACTTCCGGCGGTATGACTATCTGCAATAGCCAATCGGCCAATTGACCCGCCTGAGCTTCTGTTAGCTGAATTTCCAGCAAAACTTGGTCAAAAATTTGATTGAGTTGGGCTTCTAAAAAATCTTCCCGGCGCGCCAAAACTTTGAGAATTCGCGGCACTGATTCGCCCAGCAAATCTCGCAGAATGTTAGCAAGAATTTTGGCAGTTTTTTGCTCTGCGTCTGCTTTAACCTGATCTAAGGCTAACTGCAATAACCACAGAATAACAGACTGCATTCTCTCTGTTTGTAGGAGGCGGCGCGCTAATTTTTGCAACTCCTCTGGTGTTAGCAGCGAACCCATAATGGTGTCAGAAATTCGCTTGGCTAAGCGCTCTTGATTGCGGGGGATCAAGCCGGGAGTGAACGGTAATTGCCGCCCTTTGATATAGATGGCTCGGTAGGGGCGAAACAGCATTTGGATGGCTATATCATTGGTGAAATAGCCAATAATTCCTCCCACTACAGGTGGGGCAAAAAACAGCCAAATATCAGATGGGTTCATCAATCCAAAATCGGATGGGAATTGGGAATTGGGCATGGGGCATCGGGCATCCGACAATTTTAGATTTTAGATTGCCGATTTTGGATTTTCGATTAAAATTACAAATCAATTCTTCAATCTTCAATCTAAAATCTAAAATCTAAAATTGTCGGATGACTAATGACTAATGACCAATACTCCCATCATAGCTCCAGCGATAGGATAGTGTGTGGCGGTGGTAAATCCGGCTTGGAGGGCGATCGCAACTTGTTCCGGCCCGATCGGGAATTTTTCTAAACTAGGATTGATATAGGCATATTCTTGGGTCATACCAAATTGCTGAGCGATCGGCACTACGAGACTTTCTAGATAAAACTGCTGAAAACTTCGCATCAGGGAGTTGTTGGGGCGGTGAAGGTCGAGAATCGCTGCTTTTGCGCCGGGTTTGAGTACGCGATGCAATTCCTGAAGACTGCGGGGGATGTCAGTCACGTTGCGGAGGCCGTAGCCCATTGTGGCGCAGTCGAAATAGTTGTCGGGAAAAGGCAAGTCTAGGGCGTCAGCTTCTCTCCAGGAAATGGGACTAGAAGGGGTGAGAAAAGGTCGATCGCGACGGCCAGCAACAGCCAATTGTTCACTAGAAAAATCCACTCCAAATACAGAACCGCTAGGGCCTGCTTGCTGTGCTAAAAGTAGAGCTAGATCCCCGCTACCGCAGCACAAGTCTAAACAAGTATTGCCGGGGACGGCATTGCTCCATTTCACCGCCATTTGCTTCCAAATTCGGTGCTGCCCCAAGCTCAACCAATCGTTCATTTGATTGTAAACTGGTGCAATTCGATTAAATATGGTTTTAATTTTTTCTGAGTTATTGGTCATTAGTTAGTTGTTATTGGTTAGTTGTTATTGGTTAATTGTTGGTTGTGGGTTCGTAGTTGGTAGGTTTTTATAGTTAGTTGTTGATTGTTACGAATAACCAATAACCAATCACTAATCACCAATGACTAATGACTAATGACTAATGACTAATGACTAATGACTAATAACTACTAACCCTGAAAACTTGTCATTACCAAAGCCACTTGTTGAGCGGCGAGGTGAATTGTGGTGAGTTCGTCCGGGCGGAGGGTACAAGGCTGCTTCCACTGGAGGGAAATCAGGGCGATCGATCGACCTCCGTGAACCACCGGAATACTCAAATGTGATTTAATGCCCGATTTCTGATAGTGTGGAAGGCTACCAAGGCTGGTATCAGTGGCAATGTTCACAGCGGCTTGAATATTTTGAGAAGCGATCGCCTCTTGAACCAGAGGGTCATCTGCTAGCCAATTTTCCAGCTCTCCACCGCTGGTGTGACAACCTTGAACTGGGGTTAAAACATTGCCTTCCACCAGTTGCAAAATGCAAGTGTCCGCCAAAAAATTATCACTAATAGCAGTAGCAATTGGCTCTAAAGTTGCTGCCAAATTCGGATAATCCAAAGCTGTTTGCATGATAGTGGCTAGCAGTTGTATTTGATTTTGGGCCTGGCGCAATTCCTCAGTCCGCTGCTTCAGAACTTCATAAGTTTCAGCAGCCTTTTGGACTACCATTTTTAATTCGTTCGGGTCCCAAGGCTTGGTGATATACTTGTAGACCTGTCCAGAGTTAATCGCATCTACCAAGTCTTCAATATCTGTAAAACCAGTCAAGATAATCCTGACAGTATTCGGAAACTGAAACACGGTTTTGCTGAGAAACTCAGTTCCCTTCATTTCTGGCATCCGTTGATCCGAAATGATGACGGCAACCTCGCCCTCGCTTTCCAATACTTCTAAAGCACGAATTCCGCTTTCTGCTTTGAGTACGTTAAAATCTCGTCTAAAAGTGCGGTAGAGTAAATCCAGATTGTCTGGTTCGTCATCTACTACCAGCATTTTCGGCTTTTTTGGTCGGTTTAAGGTCATGAGCTGGCGTTTAATTTGGTCTAGCTCTGGAATGGCATTATCCATAACAATACGATAGACTCCCGTCTGTAAATTTAGGCGATCAACTATTCTCTAGAAATAGTCTCATATCTCACTTACGATAAAGTCTAACCTCTGCCGCAACACTAAAATTTGCCGGTATTCAATCAAACTTAAACTTAGCGCTGATTTTGATCTAAATTATGACTGATATACCGCAAGATTCGTCCGGGCCTGCATCTCTTCCCTCTACTGATGCTGTGGAACTGGAAAACTTAGTCCGATCGCTCCGCCGCAAAGAAGGTGGCTGGGTACACTGGGGACAGGCCTGCACAGCACTGCAAAAAGCCGGCTACAGCACTCAAAGGATTTTTGAAGAAACTGGTTTTGAGCCAATTCAGCAAAATCAAGTCAGCGTTGCAGCCCAAGTCTACACCAGTATGGTGACTGCTGGAGCTTCTGAAGAAGTCCGATCGCACTTTCTAGCAAAGGGTAGTGATATTTTATACGAATTTCGTGTACTTTCACAAGCAAACAGAGCGGCGGCGGCGGCTTTGATCCTGGCTCACAATTTGGACGTTGACGATGCCCGCGATGTCGCTAAAGCGATGAAGGAGTTTTCACGAATTGGCAGTCTCCCCCAGGGTTTCACGGATACTGCTGGCGATGCGATGGCTTACCAGTGCTGGCAATCGGCCAGACAAAACAGTGACTTGCAAGAGCGATCGCGCTTAATTGCTCGTGGTTTAAAATTAGGTAGTAGCCAAAGTGCTAGGGAACAAATCGAACACTTACTTGTCGATTTTACCGTAGTTACGAGACGTTCTGCGCCGCGCTTGCCGGTTTATCGGCTCGACTCCGAGGAACAGTTACCCCGAATTGTCCCCGTTGTTGGTCAATTGCCACTTTCTACGGCAGATTTGCAGGCAGTGCCTTTGCTGGAGGAAGTTGAGCCTTTCCGCATGGTAAAATTTTCGGGATCGGGAGCTTGGGTGGCGATTCCTGGATGGCAGGTGATTTTGAAGGCTGAAGATCCGGTGGCGGTTCTGGAAATGAGCGATCGACTGCCGGTACCGCTGCAAGGTAAAGTTGAAGAAATTTTGATTATTGTCGATCGAGCGCAAAGAGAATGGGATGCTGATAGTTATTTCCTGGCAGATAATGGTGGCAATTTGGAATTGTATTGGTTTGAAGAATCGCCGGATATTCCTATTTTGGGACGAGTGGTGCTAGTGATGCGTCCGAAAAAGATTTTGGATGAAGATTACACCAAAGATGGATGGCAAATTGATGATTAGTCATTAGTCATTAGTCATTAGTCATTAGTCATTAGTCATTAACTGGTTCCCAGGCTCTGCCTGGGAACCTATATCCAAATAATATTGTAATCAGGAGACGGCAGTGCCGTGTCCCTACCCGAAAATAATATTGTAGGGAAACGGCACTGCCG
>JAYTZD010000568.1:0-10165 GCA_043742065.1 Oscillatoriales bacterium | reverse complement strand
CATTCACCCACTTGGTGAAAAACTCCCAAATTTGGCGGCGAATACTGCGGGGACTTTGTAGCGCGATCGCAATTAACATCGGTAACTCATAATTCCGCAACAATAGCACCAATTGACTCGGTAACTCACACTTCGGCAAACGCTCTAATAGCTCGTGATTGCAGGCTGACAACTCTTGCAGCCGCTTAATGCTGTCAACCGGCAATTGAAGATTTGTAGCCACTTTACCCCGATATTCCGGCGCTAAATAAGCGATTAAAACTTCCAGTCGCATCTGCCAATCAGGAATATTGATCATGGGGAATGGGGAATGGGGAATGGGGAATGGGGAATTGGGAATAGTTTGTTTTTTTTCCTTCTTCTTTCCCCCATTGGGGGGGGTAGGGGGGGGTTCTTCTCCTTTCCGCCATTGGGGGGGGTAGGGGGGGGTTCTTCCGTGCAAAAAACGTTCCAGTAGACGCAATTGATGCCACAATTCTCGATTCAAATCCAAAGTAGGATGAATGCAACGCAACGCCTGCAAATCTCCCAACATTCCTAAAGCAAGTTGCCAATAAGGAGCTTGCAAAATGTATTTCAATTCACTTTTTAGCCGCGTTTCCAAAGCCGGAGCACGACCATTTTCTCCTTTAATGCGATCGTAAATCCCGCTAGCCAAAGCGTGGCGAATATACGCTTCCGTCTGTGGCTCAATGGCAAATCCCAGGCGCACCGCAAACCGTACTGCTCGATAAATTCGCGTCGGATCTTCGATGAAACTATTGGCGTGCAAAACTCTAATTTGTTTCGATTTCAAGTCCAACAAACCGCCAAAAAAATCTAATAATTCGCCACTGCGCGGAACACCCAATCGCACCGCCAACGCATTAATTGTAAAATCTCTGCGGTACAAGTCTTGGCGAATTGAACTGGCTTCAACTTCAGGATTTGCGGCGGGATAAGCATAAAATTCAGTACGAGCCGTAGCGATATCGAGCCACAGGGAGCCGAAAGGAGAATCTTTGTTCCAGAAAAGGGCTGCGGTTTGAAATTGACCGTGAACGTCTAAACGCGCTGTGGGGTATAGTTTTTGGAGTTTGGAGGCTAACTCGACACCTGCACCGGAATTGCCCGATCGCGCATCACCATCTACAACTAAGTCTATATCAGCTAGCACCAGTTTATCATCTGTCGCTAACAGTAAATCTCGGACGGCTCCACCGACAATATACAGTTGCCAGCCGCGTTTGTTGCACATATTGGCTGCGATCGACAATAATTGCCATAATTCAGGACTAATGCCCGATCGCAACAACTGCTCAACCGATTCAGGTTTATGATAATGAGACAACTCTGCATTATTTCCGGTGTCTCGTGCTTTTTGCTGGTGCAATTCTCGCAACACATCAGTGCGAGTCACAATTCCCACCAGTAAGCCATTTTCCAACACCGGCAAACGCCCGATATCATACGTCACCATCAAAGATTCAATTTCCGGTAACAAGGTGTCAGGGGCGATGGTTTTGAGCTGCGGAGTCATGTAACCCTTGACAGGAGCGTGACTGAAGCCGTGATGTAGGGCAATATCAATGTCGCGGCGCGAGATAATTCCCGCCAATCGATCGCCCGTATCGACCACAGAAAGCCCCGAATGTCCGTAACGCAGGAGGATACGCTGAGCCTCACCCACGGAAGTGTCTGGGCGAATACTCCGCACTGGAGATGACATTAATTCGCGAGCTGTGGGCGGATGGGGAATTTGAGCTTTCAGGCTGTCAGCTAACTGATGTAAAGTCAGCACAGGATCAACATCTCGCAAAGCTAGGGAAGCTGCACCGGCGTGTCCTCCGCCGCCGAGGGGTTTGAATAATGTGCTAAGGTTTGTGTTGTCGATGCGCGATCGACCGATAATAGTTAATCGATTGGAAACTGGAGATTCGGGGAAGTTGCGATCGATATTTTCGCTACTTTGCTTGTCACCAAATTTATAGACATTTCCTAACAGCAGAGCATCGGTTTCAGTCAAATCCAGCAAGCGAGAAGCCAGTCCAGAAAGTCCGGGAACAAAGTTATCGGTTGTGAGTAATACCCAAGCTACACTGTTACCATGCACGGTTTCCGATCGCAAATTATTCAGAGCTTCTTTCAGCAAATCCTGCAATTGAACAGACAAACCTGGTTCTACATATTCAGCGATTACCCGCAAACTCGCTCCTTGTTCCATCAACCAGGCTAAAGCATTTGCATCCCGCGCAGTTGCGCCCTCGAAGGTGAGGGAACCTGTATCGACGTGGATACCGAGGGCCATGACTGTTGCTTCTGAGGGATCGAGATGGGATGTTTTGTCGCTCTTTGGGACTTGATTTGCGAGTTTTTCCCTGAGTTTTTCGACTATCAAAGTAGTTGTAGCCCCGACAGCTTCGATTTGGGTGACGGTAGCGGGAATGTCCGAATGGGCTTCTAAATGATGATCGAAAAGGGCAATTTCATTGAGTTGTGGCAAATCTAGCCACTCGGCGGCTTTTCCTAGCCGATCGCGTGTGCTAGCATCAACAATGGCGATCGATCGAATTTGTTGCGGATTGACCGATCGACGTTCAATCAACGGATACTCATCGCGGTGTAGCGCCAAAAAATCTCGCACCGTCGGGTGACACCCGCCAGTCAGCACAATTCTGGTACCAGGGTGGAGTACGCAAAGTCCCACCGCCGCTCCCAATGCGTCGAAATCTGCTGTAGTGTGGCACAAAACCAAGTCCATAAAAAATCCCCAATCCTTAACCCAGACAGTCGCAAGTTCTAGCCCACTGCAAGGGAACGAACCCATCATACTTTAACTCAATCTTCGTCAAATATTGATTCCAGTTTCAACCACAGCAGCCAACAATGGTAAAATTTAAATAAATCTCAAGAACTGACTACTAGACATCTCCCATAATTATTGTGGAACAGGCATCCTGCCTGTTCTTCACAGGCTTTTGTGGAGCTTGACTGCTGTTCGCGCAACTGAGAATTTGTACGGGCTAGTCGAAATTTAATAATTTCTTGAGAATTCCCGCGCATTCACGCCGGGAAGTGTCAATTCTCATCAATCCACCCCTATATAGAAAGGAGAAAAGATGTTATCAATTCTGTTTCAAGTTGTGTTACTCGGTCTGGTACTGCTGTCATTTGTAATGGTAGTTGGCGTTCCAGTTGCTTATGCTTCTCCCCAAAACTGGACTCAATCTAAAACACTGATTTATGTAGGTTCTGGCCTCTGGTTTTTGCTAGTTATTGCCGTAGCTGTTTTAAACTTTTTGGTGGTTTAAGATTCGGTAATTATCAAGGCGAAATAGTTGTGGGTTTTGAATTTTGACTTAAATTTATGCTATAATTTAGTAGTCTTAAGTTTTGAGTAAATTATTGATTGAAATCATTCTTTTAGTAAATTAATTCAGTGCCAAAATTTAAGACTCACAACTCATCACGAAAATCTAAAAAATCTGAATTTATTGTTTTGTATTGTCAACGTAAATCTAATATCTAAAGTAGAAAATTATGGCAGTTTTTGAGGGAAGTTTTACTCAGACAGAATCTTTACGGTTTGCGATTGTCATCGGTCGTTTTAACGATATGGTAGTCAACAAACTTTTGGAGGGTTGTCAAGATTGTTTGAAACGCCACGGGGTTGATATTAATCCTCATGGTAGTCAGGTTGATTTTTATTGGGTTCCGGGATGTTTTGAGATTCCTTTGATTGCTCGTCAAGCTGCTTTTTCTCGTCGCTACGATGTAGTGATTTGTCTGGGTGCGGTAATTCGTGGCCAAACTCCTCATTTCGATTTTGTAGCTGGTGAAGTTTCTAAAGGAATTGCTGCTGCTGCTTTTCAAAGTGGTGTGCCGGTGATTTTTGGAGTGGTGACGACGGACACGATGCAGCAAGCTTTGGAAAGAGCAGGAATCAAGAGCAATTTGGGCTGGAATTATGCGATGAATGCTTTGGAAATGGGTACTTTGATGCGTCAAGTTAATGGTTTGGGTGGAAGTTCTTACGATCAATTAGCTGCTGCTTCTGCTGTTGAAGTGCTGTCAGGCGATCGGGCTTAATGTATAATCTCATCAAATAGTCAGCCAATCTGTAGGTTGGGTTAAGGAACGAAACCCAACATCCAATTAATCAGTGTTGGGTTGAGGAACGAAACCCAACCTACTAAAGACTCTGAGTTTGCCACTTACCGAGCTTTTTTATGACTACTGTAACTGCAAAACGATTCTCGATCGCAGAATATCACCGTTTGGGAGAACTGGGATTTTTCGGCCCCGATGAGCGAGTTGAATTGATTCGTGGAGAAATTATCAAAATGGCTGCTAAAGGTAGATTTCACTCTGTTTGTAACAGTCTTTTACTTCGGGAATTAGTCATTTTACTTGGAAGACTTGCTTATTTGCGCGTACAAGAGCCGATAATTTTATCTACTACAGATAGCGAACCAGAACCTGATGTAGTTATCGCCCACAATCGCGATGATAATTATTTAGATTCTCACCCGGAACCTGCGGATATCTTGTTGGTAATTGAGGTTTCTGATTCTACCCTTCGACTTCGCTCAGGGCATGCTTTGAAGTACGATCGAAAAACTAAGTTATCTCTCTATGCTGAAGCTGGAATTGCAAATTATTGGATATTTAATTTGGTTGATAGTCAACTGGAAATGCACAGCGAACCTTATCAAAAAAGACAAGGTGATTTCAATTATCGATCGCAACGAGTCCTTCTGCCCAATGAATCTGTCGTAATTCCGGGGTTTCCCGATTTGTCCCTAGATTTGTCTTTGGTGTTTCCACTCCCATAACTTTCAGTGTAATTTTATACATTCATCTGTGTTCGCGATCGCCCTTCAACTTACTGAGTATTCTAGGACACATTAACTTTCTCAAATACTGATTTATTTGTAAATTTTTGAACTGATAATTGCGGATTGTCTTATATTTTCCAACAATTCCATCGGATTTTTCTGAATTAAGTTGAATAAATATGAAAAATCCGTTATGTTAAGTTTTGTGTAAGCATTGAGGCCGTCTCAACTCGATCCTAGGATAGCTTTCAGCATAAATGCTGTACAAACAGTATTTAACGTATTCTTAACAAACAAATCTGAAAGTAAATTTTTAGGTCGATTGTTAAGGTAATATTAAATAACCAATTTGTCCAGTTAATACCTAGGAAGTTTGTCAGCAAAGGGATTGATAATTTTGACATTCGCCCAGATACTTAACAGTTACTTATCAACACGAAAGTGCAAAAATTTTATGGGTGACATTCAAGCTACGTTTACATCTACCGATCGCGCTTTTCATATTGAAGGGTACGAAAAAATTGATTTCAGCTTACTCTATGTAGATGGCGCCTTCCAGCTTGAAAATCCAGAGATTGCCGATAGCTACCGCCAATTTGGTCGTTGTTTAATGGTTGTAGACCAAACAGTGTATGGTCTGTATGGCAAGCAGATGCAGGCTTATTTCAAATATCACGAGATAGATTTAACCGTCTTTCCAGTGAGTATCAAGGAACCGGATAAAACCTTAACAACTTTTGAAAGCATCATAGATGCCTTCGTTGATTTTGGACTTGTGCGGAAAGAACCTGTGTTGGTAGTTGGTGGTGGATTGACTACTGACGTAGCTGGTTTTGCCTGCTCATCTTATCGCCGTCGGACTAACTATATTCGTGTACCAACAAGTCTAATTGGGCTGATTGATGCCAGTGTGGCGATCAAGGTAGCCGTGAACCACGGTAAACTGAAAAACCGCCTCGGTGCTTACCACGCTTCAAAGAAAGTAATTTTAGACTTCTCTTTCCTGAAAACTCTGCCGATCGACCAAATACGCAACGGCATGGCAGAGTTAATTAAGATCGCGGTTGTTGGCAACAAAGAAATCTTTGAGTTGCTGGAAAACTACGGTGAAGCATTGCTGCATAGCCATTTTGGGTATCTAGACGGCACATCTGAACTGCGCGAAGTGGCACATCGCTTAACCTACAACGCGATTCAGTCCATGCTGGCATTAGAAGTACCAAACCTACACGAGCTAGATTTGGATCGAGTGATAGCCTATGGTCACACCTGGAGTCCGACGCTGGAACTAACGCCGGAAATTCCGATGTTCCACGGCCATAGTGTCGCTATCGATATGGCTTTTTCGGCGACTATTGCCGAACAGCGGGGCTACATTTCGATCGCCGATCGCGATCGCATCTTAGGATTAATGAGTCGCCTAGGACTAGCAATTGATAGCCCTTATCTGACTCCAGAACTGCTCTGGAAGGCCACAACATCGATCGCCCGTACCCGTGACGGTCTCCAACGTGCGGCGGCTCCATGCCCCATTGGTGACTGCTTTTTCATGAATGATTTGACTCGAACTGAGTTGGATGAAGCCCTAGCGGTGCATCAAAAAATCTGTCATAGCTATCCGCGCAATGGCAATGGCGAGAATATGTACGTGGTATTGGACAAAGTTGGGACTCTTTCCACATCAGGGGTATAAGCATGAGACCAGTTACCCCAGTCGGGATTTTGGCCTCTTTACTGGAAAGTCTTGTCCAGCAGGTAGAATCTCAAGATGCGATCGATCGAGCTTTCAAGGCAGAATTGCAACAAGCCTACGAATTGGCAAATGGTCTCGATCCCTACCTGAACCTTTGCACCACAGCGGAATCTCCGGCATTAGCCACCTTAGTAAAGCGCACCCAATCAGAAGATTGGAGTAAGCGATTCTCCGACGGCGAGACAGTGCGCCACTTGGAACAAGAGATGCTCTCCGGCCATGTGGAGGGGCAAATGCTGAAATTTCTCGTCCATCTGACGAAGGCACAGCGCGTGCTGGAAATCGGGATGTTTACTGGTTACTCAGCACTAGCGATGGCTGAAGCCCTGCCGATAGATGGGGAAGTAGTCGCCTGCGAAGTAGATACTTACGTCGCTGAATTTGCCCAGAAGTGTTTCAACGAATCGACTGCTGGCCACAAAATCTCAGTGAAGGTGGCACCGGCTTTAGAAACAATGAAACAATTAGCTGCTGCTGGAGAAGTGTTCGATTTGGTGTTTATCGATGCTGATAAAGCTGGATACACAGACTATCTCGATTTACTACTTACCACAGGTTTGTTAGCTCCCAATGGCTTGATTTGTGCCGACAATACTCTGATGCAGGGACAGCCATATTTGTCTGATACTGCTACTGCTAACGGAGTTGCGATCGCTAAATTCAACCAGGCTGTAGTTGACGATCCGCGCGTAGAGCAGGTGTTAGTGCCATTGAGAGATGGGATTACCTTAATTCGGCGCGTTTAGGGATTTAATATAATTCATCTGCGTTTATCTGCGTTTATCTGCCTGTATCTGCGGTAAAAAAAGGGAATTTATTAACCGCAGATGACAATGGATTAACGCGGATTCACGCAGATGAATAAAAGAGAGATATGAATAATTTCGATGAAGGGCGGATTTGATATTGCCTTTAATTAGAGTACCTACTTACTAGAAAATTATGATCAAAACAATTTCAGTTGCAGCGATGCCATCTGAACAGGAAAAAAATGCGGGTAATCGGCGCTTCCAAACAGCACTTAAAACAATAGCCACCCTAACTTTGTTGCTATTAGTAATGCCCCTAAATCTAACTTTGACCATAATAGCCCTACTGAGAGCCATCCTTATCAAACCGTTCCAGTCTCGATCGCTCGCAACCACTCCCCAAACGATTTTGATCAGTGGCGGCAAGATGACTAAGGCATTACAGCTAGCCCGATCGTTCCACAAGGCAGGTCATCGGGTAATTTTGGTTGAAACCGAGAAATACTGGCTGACTGGTCATCGTTACTCTTGGGCGGTCGATCGCTTTTATACAGTACCAAATCCCCAGACAGAAGAATACCCGCAAGCTCTCTTAAAAATCGTCCAACAAGAGAAAGTTAATGTTTACGTGCCAGTTTGTAGTCCCGTCGCCAGTTACTACGACGCCGAAGTCCAAAACGTACTTTCTCCCCACTGTACGGTAATGCACGTCGATGTGGAAATGCTGCAAAGACTGGATGATAAGTATACATTTGCTGCTGCTGCGATCGCATTAGGGCTGCGAGTCCCGAAGTCCTACTTGATCACAAATCCCCAGCAAGTAATCGATTTTGACTTCACTGGTGCACAGCGCAAATATATTATCAAAAGTATTCCCTACGATTCTATTCGCAGATTAGATCTCACTAAATTACCTTGCGAAACCCTAGCCGAAACAGCCACTTTTGTCAAATCTTTACCAATTTCTGAGAGTAAACCTTGGATTATGCAAGAGTATATTCCGGGGCAAGAGTTCTGCACTCACAGTACAATCCGTGATGGTCATGTTCAGTTGCACTGTTGCTGTGAATCATCGGCATTTCAGGTAAACTACGAAAATGTCGATCGCCCGGATATCGAAAATTGGATTCGTCAGTTTGCCAAAAGTCTCAATTTGACTGGACAAGTTTCCTTTGATTTCATTCAGGCGGCGGATGATGGAGAGATTTATGCGATCGAATGTAATCCCCGCACCCATTCCGCCATCACGATGTTTTACAACCATCCCGATGTCGCTAAGGCTTATTTAGATCACGACTCTTTACCACAAACTGTGCAGCCTTTGGCATCTAGTCGCCCGACTTACTGGATTTACCATGAAATGTGGCGATTGCTGACTAATTTGTCGTCGCCAAAGCTAGTTTCTGAACGGTTACAAATTATTGTTCAAGGTAAAGATGCCATCTTCGATTGGAACGATCCATTACCATTTTTGATGGTGCATCATTGGCAAATCCCATTGTTGTTATGGGGGAATTTGCAGAAG
Source organism: Oscillatoriales bacterium (assembly GCA_043742065.1). Lineage (GTDB taxonomy): Bacteria > Cyanobacteriota > Cyanobacteriia > Cyanobacteriales > Microcoleaceae > Microcoleus. The sequence continues at coordinate 1,321 of JAYTZD010000568.1, read as the reverse complement.
CCGAAAGAGTGGATTCGGATTGATTTTAATATTGGCAAACTTGTGGAAATAGGAGGAGATTGAGTATGTCAGTATTGCGAGTTTTGCATTTAGTCGGATCAGCAGTCAGTGATTTTTACTGTGACTTGTCGCGCCTTTACGCCCAAGATTGTTTGGAGAATACGGCTAATTCAGCACTGTATGAATTTCATATTGCCTATGTTTCTCCCGATCGCACTTGGCGTTTTCCCACATCTCTGGATCAAAGTGCGATCGCGGCCGCTAATCCCATGTCTTTAGCGGGCGCTGTGCAGGTGCTGACCGACCTCCAAATTGACGTAATGATCCCCCAGATGTTTTGTATCCCAGGCATGACTCAATACCGCAGTCTGTTTGATTTGCTGAATATTCCTTATGTGGGTAATCCCGCAGAGTTGATGGCACTGGTGGCTGACAAAGCGAGGACTAAAGCAGTAGTAGCAGCCGCTGGGGTAAGTGTACCGTTGGGAGAAGTTGTCCGCGCGGGCGATCGAGCTTTGATTGATTTCCCGATCGTCCTCAAGCCACTAAATGGCGATAATTCCATTGGAGTAACCTTCGTTAAAGATGCCACTGACTATGATGCGGCTTTGCAGAAAGCATTAACTCATTCAGATGAAGTGCTAGTAGAAAAATTCATTAAATTGGGTAGAGAAGTTCGCTGTGGAATCATCGTCAAAGCAGGCGAGTTAGTCTGTTTGCCACTAGAAGAATATGCTCTAGATGCTGATACCAAACCGATTCGGAGTTATGCTGATAAGCTCAAACAAAATGATGATGGAAGCTTGGGTTATGCCGCTAAAGATAGTACCAAATCGTGGATAGTTGACATCAGCGATCCGGTAACTGAGAGAGTTTGGGATATGGCCAGAAAGTGTCACATCGCTTTGGGATGTCGCGATTATAGTCTATTTGATTTTCGCATCGATCCGCAGGGACAACCTTGGTTCTTGGAAGCGGGGCTTTACTGTTCTTTTGCTCAGAAAAGTGTGCTTTCTGCGATGACGAAAGCATCAGGAACTTCTCTGGATACTTTTTTTGAAAGTATGTTGCAAAACGCCTTATGTGAAATCCCAAATAACTAAGTTATATCAATTCCGTTTGCACAGGAATGATATAGAGGAGACGGCACTGCCGTCTCCCTACAGTATTATTTTGGGTAGGGACACGGCACTGCCGTCTCCTCATTTTGGCTGATTTCTGATTCAGTCGATCGGCGCGATCGGTATTTTGATATTATGGACGCGGTATTATATCAAACTTCACTTCCTATGTCAACAACTGGTGGTAACGTTACCACCAG
>JAYTZD010000567.1:0-10165 GCA_043742065.1 Oscillatoriales bacterium | reverse complement strand
CTTTGCGGCCGATTGCTGGTACTCGCCGCCGGGGGAAAACTGCTCAAGAAGATGATGCTTTGGCTGCTGAATTGTTGCAAGATCCGAAGGAAATTGCCGAACACGTGATGTTAGTCGATTTGGGCAGAAATGACTTAGGCAGAGTTTGCCGCAGCGGTACGGTGAAAGTTGATGAATTAATGGGAATTGAGCGTTATTCTCATGTGATGCACATTGTCAGCAATGCAGTGGGAGAATTGGCCGAGGATAAGACGGCTTGGGATTTGTTGAAAGCTGCTTTTCCGGCGGGTACGGTTAGCGGTGCTCCGAAGATTCGGGCGATGGAGATTGTGCACGAGTTGGAAGGTTGTCGCCGGGGCCCGTATTCTGGGGTTTATGGCTATTATGATTTTGAGGGACAGTTGAATAGTGCGATCGCAATTCGGACTATGGTTGTGCGCTCTTTAGGTGGTGACAAACATTCGGTTTCTGTGCAAGCTGGTGCTGGTTTGGTGGCTGATTCTAACCCGGAAATGGAATACGAGGAAACGCTGAATAAAGCTAGGGGGATGTTGCAAGCAATTCGCTGTTTGAAATAGGGCAGAGGCCCAGAAACCGGGTTTTTTACGAAATACTTGATTAAAACCCTCAGATTCGGTAAAAACCCGGTTTCTTTAGTCGGAGTGCGTCCAAGACTGACCATTTTACCAGAAACCTGATTATGAATTTTTACATAGTTGACGTATTTGCCGAGTCAAAATATGCTGGCAACCAGCTAGCCGTCTTTTGCGGTGCGGGAGTTGCTGAGCTATCTGATGCCCAAATGTTGATGATAGCCAGGGAAATTAATTATTCGGAAACTACGTTTGTGCGATCGACAGAACCCCAAAACGGCGGCTACGATGTGCGGATATTCACCCCCAAACAGGAGTTACCCTTTGCCGGTCATCCCACATTAGGAACAGCATTCGTTTTGCAGCAAGAAATCATCAATCAACCTGTAGAACAAGTTATTTTAAATCTAGCCGTCGGTCAAATTCCAGTTACTTTCAAATATCGCGATCGAGCCGCAGATATTTTGTGGATGCGACAAAAAGCTCCAACATTTGGTAAAGTTTTATCAACCGAAACTCTCGCAAGCATACTGAATTTAGAAGTCGATGAAATTGACGCAAGATTCCCAATTCAAGAAGTTTCGACAGGAGTACCGTTCATTATTGTACCGCTAAAAACTCTGGTATCGCTCAAGAAAGCTAAGGTCAAATTAGATAAATATTTTGAACTGATTGAAACCACAGAAGCCAAAGATATTTTGATATTTTGTCCAGAGACTTACAGTGATGTCAATGATTTGAGCGTGCGAGTTTTTGCCCATTCTTTAGGAATTCCCGAAGATCCGGCTACGGGGAGTGCAAACGGCTGTTTGGCTGGATATTTGGTCGAGTATTCATATTTTGGCAAGGATTCAATTGATGTCAAAGTTGAACAAGGCTATGAGATCGATCGACCTTCACTGCTATTATTGCAATCTCAGAAAAAAGACGGACAAATAGAAGTTTTGGTTGGTGGCAAAGTTGTGATGGTTGCTAAAGGAGAATTTGTGTAGAATTAGTGATGCCGGAATGAGGAGACGGCAGTGCCGTGTCCCTACAAATTGGGGATGATTAAATGCGATCGCCCGATCGAGCATTTTGGGGTAGGGACACGGCACTGCCGTCTCCTAATTTCTGTTTCGGAAAAGTTGTAATTGGTTGGGGTATATTTGAACTACCACGGGATTTTTGTTGTTTAGGACGATCGCATTATGTCTGTTTAGCAAAATCCACTGAGCCAACATTACCACTAACACTCGCCTTTTCCGAAACTTTTCATCCAAAGAAGCCATTCGGACGATCGCCTCTTCTATCTTATACCACCAGTTTTTCCCTTTCTGAGAAATTACAAAAGTCGTTCCCGGTATGTAATCGCCTCTATTTGCCCAAAAAGCATATCTTTCGCCTAACGTAAAGTAGTGAAAAACATTCGTAGCTGTAGAATTCTTGGCTAACTTTTCACAAACGCCCAAAGCATTAAAAGTGACAGTAGAACGAATATAATTGTAGTATTTTGCAGCAATTTGCTGAGCGACTTTCCCACCCAAACTTTCTCCGATGACATCAGCCGGATTCCCGCTGACAAACTGCTGCTTTAGCCAATCAATAGCACCCACAGTTTCCGCCGATTTCAACTGTCGCTCTAATTTTGCCATAAACACATCTGGCGTATCTTCCAAAACGCGATCGAAAGGATACCATGAACCATAACCGCGAATTACCAAAATCGGCGCATGATTCGCATATGTTATACTAGAGCGAACTTCAGCATAAAAACCTGTTTTGCAATCTTCAAACACTTTTTCGACTTGATAACCATGCACTAACTCTCCTTGTTGATGTCGAACATAAATTGAAGGATTATTTGGCTTCAAAGTATCGTGTAATTGAGGTTTGGCAAACTTTTCATAGATCGCATCTAGTGAATGTCTTCCGGTTTTGCGATCGCAAAAATCCGCTTTTATTGTTGTCATTACAATGATAGCCAAAAACTAGATTTTGTTTGCTTTTGATAGCTAACTATAGGGTAAGAGATTTTTGAGTCGCGCCGAGAGCACCCAATTAGGATATTCTGCTGTCAACAAATCGTATAGTTCCTCATCTGCAATACTTTCTGGATCTTCTACACTGAAGAAATCGGCATTGTCTAGGTAGCGATCGCCCATTTCATCAAGTTGCTCTAAAAAGCTAAAATCGCTCGCTGTAGCCCTAGAAAACCACCCGCCAATGCCCTTACTTTTGACATCCTTCTGCGATTTGCCGATCGCCATAAATTGCCAAAACATCGGCTCATAGGATGACCATTTTAGCTGCTGCTTGGTTGCCGACTCATCCGCAGTGGCTCCATCAGTTACAAACATCACATAAACTGGTTTATCGGCGCTAATAGGTGCGTAGCGACTACCATCACGAGCATCTGGAAAATAGAAATTTCTAATCTCCTGCATCACTCTACCATAGTAAGTGCCTCCTTCTAAAGGGTAGCGCTTCAGTATATGATGGATGAAGTTTGGGAAATTGTCGATCGTCATTTCGCCCGCATTATAAGAGTTGATGCCAAACAGAAATATATCGACGGATGCGTTGTCATCAAACCGACATCCCAAAGCCAAAATCTTCTCAGCTAAACGCTGAATTTTCCCAGAACTATACAGGGAAGACATAGAGGCAGAAATATCAAGGCAAAGTGCTACTTTAGCATCGTGATTTGTGAGATTTGCCTTCTTGAGCGAGATATCGGCTTTCTTGACGAGATCGAAAATGTGCGGAGCTTTTTCCTCAAGCTTTTTATCTAAAGCTATAGCTTTCTGGCTTTTTTCACTAACTTTGGGAGTGGCTAATTCAGTTATTGCCAATTCTGGAATTACTACTTCTGAAATTACTAATTCTGGGATTGTTAATTGAGTAGTTGCTAATTCTGGAATTACTAAATCTGAATTATTTAAGTTAGTTTCTTTTTGCTCAGTTTCCTGTTTGATTTCGACATAATATTTGTCTACAAAACTTTGCAAGCCAGCGTTGTATCCTTCTCCTACAGCTTGAAATCTCCACTTTGCATCTTTTTTATATAACCGTCCAAACTCGACTGCTGTCTCTTGTGAAAAATTTTGTTTGAGATTGTAACAAGCAAGTTCAGTGTCGGTTTCTGAGTTGTAAAGTCTAATAAAAGCATTGTTAATTTGGCTAAAGTTTTGATTTTTTGCCTGTGCTTCGTGAATGGTGACGACAAAAATAATTTCTGTAATAGCTGGATTTATTTTACTAAAATCTAGATCGATTGTCTCGTTATCTGCTTTACCTTTGCCAGTTTTGTGATTTCCTAAGTGGTGTAGAGACTCATCGAGCGATCGCACATTATTGTAAAATACAAAATATTTTTCATCGGGAATTTTGCCATCTGCACCCAACATGAATACGGAAGCATCTATCTCATAGCTTTCTATGTCTTGATTCATTTGCCAGCCGAGGGCGACGGACACTTTGTGTAAATTAGAATCTTGAAAAAGATTAAATCTTTCGCCCTTACTTAATTGAATTTCCATCACGTTTATCCTCTAATTGGTAGGATTTGAAATCAAGGGAAACATTCTTGATTTTGTTGAATTTTCCCTTGATTTATTTAGCTCGATGCCGATCAGACCTTTTATCCGGTATACTTGTCTACAAAGCTTTGCAAGCCAGCGTTGTATCCTTCTCCTACAGCTTGGAACCTCCACTCGCCGTCTTTTTTGTAGAGTCTGCCAAATTCGATCGCAGTTTCCCTAGAAAAATCCTCATCCAAATCGTATTTAAGGACTTCTACGTTAGTCGTGGTATCGTAAATCCTGATAAAAGCATTCCGCACTATACCGAAGTTTTGCCTTCTCGATTCTGCTTCATGGATTGTCACTACAAACACAATTTCTTGAACCGCCGCATCGACTTTGGTTAAATCAACTGTAACGGTTTCATCGTCGCCGGTTCCTTCTCCGGTTCTGCTATCTCCCAGATGTATTACAGAACTGTCTGGCGACTCTTTATTGTTGTAGAAAACCAAGCATTTTTCGCTGGGGATTTTCCCAGTAGCCCCCAACATAAACACGGAAGCATCTAAGTCAAACGCCCCGCCTGTGTCTGTAGCATTGGTATCCCATCCCAAACCGATCCCGGCATTTTTCAGCCCTGGTGCTTCTTTGGATAGATTGATTCTCTCGCCTTTGCTCAAGTTGATAGACATTCGCGCTCCTATTCACAACATCACGGGCGTTACCAATCACAATTATACCAACTGTCAATCGATTTTAGATTGTAGATTGTAGATTTTGGATTGGAGAATTGGATTTTTGCTTATAGCAGGTTGATAATTTGCTTTTGGTACTCGTCCTCTGTGATGAGTTCGTGGGTACTTTCCACTTTGTCTAAAAAGACGATACCATCTAAATGGTCGTATTCGTGTTGGAAAATTCGAGCCACAAAGTCTGTGAATTCTTGTCGATGTAGTTGACCGTCTCTGCTGGTATATTCAATTTCGATCGATCGACTTCTCGGTACTAAACCGCGTATCCCCGGAATACTCAAACAGCCTTCCCAGTCTTTGACTGTCTCGGTTGAACTCGCTATAATTCGGGGGTTAATCATCGCTGTGGGCTCCATGTGCGGTGCTTGGGGATAGCGCAGATTGGGGCGGGATGCGACGACAAACAGCCGATCGCCCATAGCGACTTGAGGGGCGGCAATCCCCACTCCGTTTGCCTGTTGTACAGTAGAGATCAGGTTGTCGATTAACTCTTGAATGCGATCGGCTTGAATATTCTCAACAAATTGCGATCGCTGGCGCAATACCGGATTTCCTAATTGTGATATTTGTAATATTTCTGACATAGGTAATTGGGAATTGGGAATTGGGAATTGGGAATTGGGAATTGGTGCTCTGCCCTTCGACTACGCTCAGGGTACGAATCGCGGTGCCCTGAGCGGAGTCGAAGGGTCAACAGTCAACCGTCAACAGTCAACAGTCAACAGTCAACCGTCAACAAAATTATCGAACTTTTTGCACAGGTAAACTCCCAGGTTTCACACTCAAATTGAGTATTTGCCCATTGCGATTAATCTCCATTTGCAAAAGCCCGCCAACCCTAGCATTTTGCACAAATTCCTGAACAGCTTCCGACTGAATAATCGGCTGATTATTAATCTTTTGAATCACATCTCCAGCGCGCAAACCAGATGTCGCAGCCGGAGAAGTAGGAACAACACTCACAATTGCTACACCCCGATCGACTGTAACTCGAAGATTGCTGTTAGCATTTTTATTAATTTGCTCCTTAACATCAGGAGTTAGCGTCGCCATTTCAATTCCCAAATAAGCGTGTTCGACTTTCCCCGTCGAAATCAGTTCCTTAGCAACTTGTTGAGCCGTCTTAATCGGAATCGCAAAGCCCAATCCTTGAGCACCTTGAATAATCGCCGTATTCATCCCGATCACTTGTCCCGAAGCATTCAACAGCGGGCCACCCGAATTTCCTGGATTAATCGCCGCGTCTGTTTGAATAAAACCAACTCGTTTGTCAGGTACGCCTACTTCCGAACTCGATCGCCCCGTAGCACTAATTATCCCCGCTGTCACCGAATTGTCCAAACCCAAAGGATTGCCGATCGCGATCGCCCATTCCCCAGACAGCAGCTTATCAGAATTGCCGATCGTCACCACAGGAACATTAGTCGCATCAATCTTCACCACAGCCACATCCGTCACCTTATCAGCGCCCAACACACGTCCGGTAAAACTGCGGCCATCCCTGAGAGTGACACTTACCGTATCTGCGCCTTCTACAACGTGAGCATTCGTCAAAATCACCCCATCAGCACCGATCGCAAAACCCGAACCAGTACCCCTTTCCATCCCACCTCGACCGCTTGAATTCGGATCTGAGCGAAAAAAGTCTTCCGGCGACAGCCCTCTATTTCCCGGTTTCACCGCGCGTGAAGCATCGATCCGAACTACTGCCGGCCCCACTTTTTCCACCGCTGTGACAATAAAATTCAGATTAGCTGGATTGCCAGAAAGGGAATTCGGTAGCAATCCTTTGCTAGCTTGAGGTTTAGTATTCAGAGGTAGTTGCAATTTCGGTTCCAGCATCCTTTGTGGTTCACCAGAATTTGCAGGTAATCGGGAAGCCGTCAGACGCTCGCCCAACATGGCGGCCCCAGCTCCCGTGACCAGTAGTAATATGTAGATTGCCGGTTGCTTCCAAAATTTGCCAGTTGAACTCTTCATTACGAATTTTTTAGGCTTTCCTGCCAAATCTAAAATATTTGCGGGCTGATTCTCGATACCTTTGAGTCACCTGGGGGCCGCAGAATTTTGGGGCGATCGACAGACTCCTCTAAACTTTAGCATTGAGTAACCCATAATTGGAGTAAAGAGGTAGAGCGTGGACATTGCACTCGAAAGTCTGTGGAATCAGATACTTGAACGTCTCCAGGTACAACTGAGCAGACCTAGTTTTGAGACGTGGATCAAAACAGCCAGAGCCGAACAACTGGAAAATAACTGTTTGATCGTCAGTGCCCCCAACCCCTTTGCTCGCAATTGGTTGCAGAAATATTACGTCAAAATCATTGCCGATGCAGTGCACGACATTCTCGGCTATCAAGTAGAAATTTACTTGACAATTGCTGGCGGAGATGAAACCGGGAACAATGGAGAGCAAGGACTGATTTGGCCATCTCCGATCGCCGATATCCCCGAAAGTCACTCGCTGCATCCCCCCAAACCCGCCAATCTCAACCCGAAATACGTCTTTTCCCGTTTCGTTGTCGGTTCCAACAACCGCATGGCTCACGCAGCTTCCCTCGCAGTAGCCGAGTCTCCGGGCCGAGAATTTAATCCCCTATTTTTGTGTGGCGGTGTCGGTTTAGGCAAAACTCATCTGATGCAGGCGATCGGTCATTATCGCCTAGAAATTGACCCCAATGCCAAGATTTTCTACGTTTCTACCGAGAAATTTACCAACGATTTAATTGCCGCAATTCGCAAAGATAGTATGCAAACTTTCCGCGATCATTATCGAGCAGCCGACGTTTTATTAATAGATGACATTCAATTTATTGAAGGTAAAGAATACACTCAAGAAGAATTCTTTCACACTTTCAACACTTTACACGAAGCTGGAAATCAAATAATCTTAGCTTCCGATCGCCCACCACAACAAATTCCCCGCCTCCAAGAGCGTTTATGTTCGCGATTTTCGATGGGATTAATTGCCGACATTCAGTTGCCAGACTTGGAAACACGAATGGCAATTTTGCAAAAAAAGTCCGAGTATGAAAATATGCGGTTGCCGCGAGATGTCATTGAATACATTGCTTCTAGCTACACTTCCAATGTTCGCGAATTAGAAGGAGCTTTGATTCGAGCAGTAGCATATCTTTCAATTACCGGTTTGCCAATGACAGTGAAAAACATCTCTCCGGTTTTGAATCCGCAAACTGAAACCGTAGAAGCAAAGCCAGATGCAGTAATCGTAGTAGTTGCAGAGGCTTTTGATGTTTCTGTTGAAGATTTGAAAGGCTCTTCCCGCAAGCGAGAAATTAGCTTTGCACGTCAAATCGGGATGTACTTAATCCGGCAGCATACTAATTTGAGTTTGCCGAAAGTTGGCGAAGTTTTTGGCGGAAAAGACCACACAACTGTGCTTTACAGTTGCGACAAAATTGCTCAGTTGCGGAACACTGACCCCAATTTGTCCCAAACTCTGCGTCAATTGAGCGATCGGATTAATCTGATTAGCCGCAAAAGTTAATTACAAGGAAGAGGGCATTGGGCATTGGGCATTGGGCATTGGTAGCCGCCATTCCCTTCTTTCTCCCTCTTCTCTCCCCCTCTTCTTCTCCCCAGCTTTGGGCAAGATTAACTGTGGAAAACCTGTGGAAAAGTTACCCTGAGTTGGTCAAAAACATTAATATTTTCCTGGAAAAAGTTTATGAGCACAAAGAATTGGGCGATCGCGGATCCCAACTTTTCCACAAGTTTTCCACAGGTTGCAAGCCATCATAAGCCTTATGAAACAAGCATTTTATATTGTTTTCCACAATTTTTATGGTTCATATAGTGCGATCGGGCCCTATTATCCCCGACTTCTGGCTCCAATATCTAAGTATTCGGTTTTTTTTGAGGTGGGTTTACTTAGCGATCGACTTTTTGTGATACGATTTGCTTCTATCTAAAATCCGGTTCTTCATCTCATGAAATTGGTTTGCACCCAAAGTGACCTCAACGCCAACCTCTCGTTGGTAAGTCGGGCAGTTCCCTCTCGTCCGACACATCCCGTACTAGCCAACGTGCTCTTAGTAGCGGATGAGGAAAATCAGCGGGTTAGCTTGACAGCATTCGATCTAAGTTTAGGCATCCGTACCAGCTTTGCAGCAGCAGTGACAGAAGGCGGAAGTTTTACCATACCCGCTAAATTGCTCAACGACATTGTTTCCAGACTCCCAGATGGAGAAATCACCTTAGAAGACGAAGCCGGAGACACCGTAGCATATCTCACTTGCAGTTCTGGTAGCTACCAAGTCAGAGGCATGGGGCCAGAAGAATTTCCAGAATTACCCGCAATTGAATCAGGAACAATCCTCAATTTACCCCCAGAAGCCTTAATAGAAGGACTCAAAGGAACTTTATTTGCTACTAGCCCCGACGAAGCAAAACAGGTACTTGCAGGTGTACACTTAAAAGTCCTAAAAGATTGTCTAGAATTTGCAGCCACAGACGGCCACAGATTAGCAGTAGTTCAAACTGCCAATGAAAGAGCCGAAGGAGAAGAAACAGAAGAAGAATTTGAAGTGACAGTTCCAGCCAAAGCCTTGCGGGAAGTAGAAAGAATGCTAGTCATGCGACAGTGGACTGAACCTGTCACCCTGCATTTTGAACACGGTCAAGTCGTCTTTGAATGGGCCGATCAACGACTGACAACCCGCACCTTAGAAGGGCAATATCCCGCCTACAGGCAGTTAATTCCGCCTTCCTTTGAGAGGCAAATTACTATGGATAGGCGATCGTTCTTATCAGCAGTAGAAAGAATCGCTGTTTTTGCCGATCAAAAAAACAATATTCTCAAATGTAGCATCGACACCGTGAATCAGGAAATCACCCTATCTGTAGATGCTAAAGATGTCGGTAGTGGCAAAGAGTCAATGCCCGCACAAATTTCGGGAGAAAGCATCGATATTGCCTTCAATGTCAAGTATTTAATTGACATTTTGAAAACAGCTCAATCCCCAGAAATTCAACTCCAATTAAATGGTGCTTTGGCCCCCGTAATTTTCCAGCCTTTGGGTGGAGTCAATGCCACATTCTTGGTGATGCCAGTTCAGCTAAGGGCGTAAAAAGAGTCGGTTGTCAGTTGTTATACCAACCCTAAATCATTTGTGAATTTCTTACTCCCTCCCCTTACTAAGGGGAGGGTTGCAGGGTGGGGTAAAAATATTTACGACTCATATCAAATCCGTTTGCATCGGAATGATCTAAACGTAGGAGACGGCAGTGCCGTGTCCCTACGATGGCGGTAGGGACACGGCACTGCCTTGGACTCTATATCATTCCGGCGCAGCCG
>JAYTZD010000566.1:0-5099 GCA_043742065.1 Oscillatoriales bacterium | reverse complement strand
GCAATTTCCTTCGGATCTTGCAACAATTCAGCAGCCAAAGCATCATCTTCTTGAGCAGTTTTCCCCCGGCGGCGAGTACCAGCAATCGGCCGCAAAGTGGCGATTCTCTTGCCATCAGCAGTGTTTTCTGCCTTCACCATAATCTCTGGACTCGAACCGATAATCTGCCAATCTTTGAAATTGAAATAAGCCATGTACGGAGAAGGATTAATCAAACGCAAAGAACGATAAAGTGCAAAAGGATCGCCACTATATTCAGATTCCAAACGCTGCGAAACAACTACCTGAAAAATATCTCCCGCTTTGATATAGTCCTTAGCTTTTAAGACATTGGCACAATACTTTTCGGGAGTAGTGTTGCTGGTATAACTCAATTCTGGATTGTCTGTTGTGGAACGGGCATCTTGCCCGTTTTCATCACTTGTGGAACTAGCATTTTGCCCGTCATTGGGAGGAGTCCATTCTATCAGAGTAGATTGCTGAGAAAGTGGGGATTTGAGCTTGTCAACTAACTTAGAAACCCGATCGCACGCTTGGCCATAAGCCTGGGCCAAATCAACCCCAACACCGCGTAAATCTGCATAGGCGATCGCCCAAATCTTCCGCTTCACCTGATCGAAAATCAGCAAATTATCAACCTGCATCCACAACCCATCCGGCAAATCTTTTTCCCCAGCCGGATATACAGGAACACGCGGTTCAATCCACTTAATTAACTCATAACCCCAAAACCCAAACAACCCACCAATTCCCGGAGGTAACTGTGGCAATTTCACGGGCTTATAGGGTTCTAAACACTCAGTCAAAGCCGCAAACGGATCGCCCAAAAACACTTTTTGGGAACCATCGCGATAAACTTGAGTTGTCCGATCGCCCTTTGCCTCCAAAATCCACAACGGATCGCACCCTAACAAACTATAACGCCCAACTTTCTCCCCACCTTCCACCGACTCCAGCAAAAAACTATAAGGTTGACCGGCACACACCCGATACCAAGCAGAAACCGGCGTATCCAAATCAGCAACCCATTCTTGATATACTGGTACAAAATTACCTTGTTTTGCCAGTTCGCAGAATTGTGAAAAATCGGGAAATATCATATATATAATTTAGTTAGACAATCAATAAAGACAAGACGGAAAGCAACATCCCGCAGGCTGTTGATACTCACCAATTGCCATCACCGCCAATGGCTTGAGTGCGCGCAGCCCCTCTTGCAAACACCAGCGAAACAAACTTGCAAAACGCATCGGTAAGTGGAAACAAAGCACTTCTCCGGGACTATACGCAGCCGCACCTAATAGCAAAGCCTGCATATCGGCTTCACTTTCCGCGACGCTGTGACCGAAAGTAGACACCGCACAAGTATAGGCCACAATCTGACCTTGCTTGCTGGCAACCAAAGGAGAAAGATTATTCAGGGCGTATTTAATCTCGGAAGTGCGATCGCACCCATACACTCTATTACACAAAGCCGTGCATTCATCAACATCTTCAGTTCTGAGAGGCCGCACCTCAAAGTCATACTGCGGCTGACTGCGAAACTTTCCCTCCACCAACAACAAAGGTTCCTTCACCTCAAAACCGAGGGAAATGTACAGCGACAGCGAAGCTAAGTTAAAAGATTCTTGTACTAGGCGAATACCGGGAGCCTCTTTTCCCTGTTCCAGTAAGGCTTCCATGATTTTTCGTCCCGTTCCCTGAGACTGAAAAGTGCGATCGACACTAACAGGCCCAATACCACGAATCGGGTTCTGTTCGTCCATGAAACCGCAGCCCACAACTGCACCCTCGCTTTCAGCTACAATGTCAAAACACGACGGATTGTTGATTAAAACACCAGTGATTTCAGTGGCCAAGTCCAGTGTCGGATAATCTGTAGGGAACTGATGGCGATCGGAAATACCCTTAAAAGCTTCATAATTAATCCGAGAACAAACATCGATATCCTGATGAGTTGCTCGCCTGATTACGAGATTCATTGTTAATTCAATTATTAATTTTTATTAAAATTTGAAGTTTGCAGTTGCGCTTGGGCGATATAGAAAAAGTCTCTCCCGCCCAAGCGCTACTACAAACCAGAAAATACAAGCTGAGCTTCTTAGGAAATACTATCCGAGGAGAACTCAGCAATTTTCTGAAAACCTAAACTTCGTAGGTCTTTTTACCGGTGAATTTCACCTTGATCGGATTAGGATTGCTGCCAATATTGCGGTCAACCTTACCGTTGTATGCACGACCTTCGTTCACCTTTTCAGGGAACACGCCATCCTTGGGATGCAGGTACTCATTAGAACCGTCGGGGAATACACGGTAAATCTTGTAGTTCGAGATTTTGAATTTAGCCCGCAGTTGTTGGCCACCCAAAGCGATGCACTGCTCCTTCCGGGGCAGATACAACAGGTTGTCGCCTTGACGCATGATTGCAGCGCCGCCAGTTGGCATTTCAAACACCTGTTCCTTGGCGCTAGTCCAAGTGATCGCATACTTCTCTTCAACTAGCGCCTTAGTCAGCAAGCCGCCGGTGCTGCCGCCGAAGATAGGAGGTTGTCCAGTGAGTTCTTCTGACATAGATATATCCAAAGGATTTTTACGGCATCCTATCATTAGACTGTTACCCTACTGTGGAAATTGTAAAGAAAGTTAACAGTGTTTTGGCGATCGCCCAGATTAAACTTTGCTTAATACCTCAAGATTTGACATCCTATAAAAGTTGAGTTTTTGTTTTAGCACTGAAGCTGAACTATGAATCTTTGAGGAGATTATTTAATTATCATGTCTTGACGATTGAAAAGCCTGGAAAATTGTTAAAATTTGTTGTTTTAATTCAGGCAAATTTCGTTCTACTGCGTTCCAAACTTCTGTTAAATCTACTCCATTGATTCCACGGATAAATCCGGGGATTGTACCACCTTTGAAATTCTCGGTCATAAGAAAATTGCCTCTGTGAGTATACGTTCTCGGAAGGCTTCCCGCAATCCTTTAACGTTAGCAACATCGACTTTTTTCCCTAGGAAATCTTCTAAATCTTGGATCAGTCCGATACGGTCTAATAAACTCCTTTCTGTTCGACTCCTGTCAGGGAGCGCTCGCAAGATCTCAAATGAGTTCTATAGAGTAGGAATAGTGAAATGAAATTCACTGCCTTTGTCTTTTCCTGGGGAATCTGCCCAAATTTTACCTCCCCAACCAGCCACAATTTGTTTGCAAATTGCTAATCCTAAACCAGTACCGCCGGCACTACGCCGCAAAGCTCCTTCTTCTTGATAAAATCGATCGAACACTACTTTCAAACTACTTGCCTCTATTCCTCTCCCCGTATCAGAGACAAGCACTTCTACCATTCGAGAACCGTTACATTTAGCTCGAACAGTCACGCTTCCCTGGGGTGTGGTGAATTTGCAAGCGTTGTCTAACAGTTTGGAAAGCACTTCTACTAACCACTCGCCGTCAGCTTGTACTAAAGGCAATTCTGCTGATACTTCGGCGATGATTTGCGGCAACTTTTTGTCGTAACCACGCGCTCGAACGCTGCTCAGGGCTAAATCTACGCATTCTTGCAAAGTGAGTGATTCTACATTCCAGGCAACTCGTCCGCTTTCTAGGTGCGAAAGTGTTAGGAAATCCTGGACGAGTTTCCGCATTCTATCGGCATCGCCGAGGGCAGTTTCTAACATGATTTTCCGCAATTCTGGTGGCATATCTGGTTCGGTATTCAAACTTTCTAGACATACTTGAATCGTAGAAAGAGGAGTTCGCAGTTCATGGCCTGTGATGGCGATTAGATTGCTGCGAGTGCGGTCTAAAGCTTCTAATTGTTGATTTAGCTCTTCTAAATGTGCGTAGGTTTCTGCTTGAATTAAGGCTGCTCCGAGTTGGGTGGCGATCGCCTCAACCAATGCCAGTTCGTCTTCTTCCCAAGCTACAGTCGATCGACACTGGTGCAATTCGACTATACCCAAAATTCGCCCCTGATAAAGCACCGGCACCATTAACCAAGAGACAATCTGCCAATTTTTGACAGTTTTTTCCAGAGATTTTGTATTGACAATCAGCGGGTGTTGTGCTGTGTCTTGGATGTAAACTCGTTCTTGGTTTGTCACCGCATCACGAAATATCGGATTTTCCTGCAACGGCCAAGTCTGATCCAGCAAGGAAGTGGCGCCTGGGCGTAAAAATTCGCGATCGATTTTAGTCGCAATATCTGTAGCTTTGCACCGATAAATTAAACAGCGGCTTGCTGATAGAGCAGTACCTAGTTCTTGTACTGCAACTTCGACGATTTCTTGTGGATTGAGAGATTGCCGCATTGCCGTTGTAATTAAGTTTACAAGGCGTTCTTTGCGTTCTTGGGCTGCTATAGCACCGTATGCTTTTAGCAGTTTGTGCTGGCCAGCTTGCAAGTATGTCACTAAACGTTCGGCAAAAGCATCGCTCAGTTTAGGATTGGGAATTCTGGGGGATTTCCCTAAAGTTTGGTCTGGCTTGGTAGATTTGGAAGTTGTAGATTTCCTGGTTTTTTTGGGTGTTTTGACTATTTTGTAAGTGGTTCTCGCTCGATCTATCTTTTCTGCCAATTCTGGGCGATATTTGAGAATGCGATCGAGTAATAATGCGGCTGCATGACAGCTTACCTCGCGATCGAACGTCCAAATTCCCTCAAATCTACGAGCTTGATCCATCAATAGTGGCTCACCAGAGTCTTGATTTTCGAGCGGCACAATTTTTTCTTGACAAATCAGACAAGTTGAGTATTCCTGCCCGAGCACCACTAAATTCCACTCTTGGCTTAACGCATCTTGCGGTGAAAACGCCACAGTTTCGTGACACTCCGAAGAATTTTTAAACTCAGTTTCCGGTGCTGCCAGCACGTATACCTGAGAAGAGCGCTCAGCAATTCGCCGGTAGCGGTGAGCTTCTTGGCGGTAGAAGCGCTCTCGCTGAAACGTCGCAATCACCAAAGGTTCATCCGAACCCGCCAAAACCAAATCTTCCATCGCGTGAGACAGCGCTGTCATGGAAGATTTGAAATAAATTTGTGCCCGCAGTTGGGGCAAAGTTTGCAGAAGTTCTGCCAATACCGAAATAGGAACGATCAT
>JAYTZD010000565.1:0-10226 GCA_043742065.1 Oscillatoriales bacterium | reverse complement strand
CGGACAAGAAATCTACCACGCCACCCACCAATTTTTCCTCACCAAACGCAGCCTCTACCTCCTCGTCTCCAACTGCCGCACCAGCGAAGACGAAAACCGCCTGGAATACTGGCTGAAACTGATCGAAAGCTTCGGCGACGCATCCCCCGTCATCCTCGTCGGCAATAAGTGCGACGAACAACCCCTGGATCTCAACCGCAAAGCCTTGCGTGACAAATATCCCAACATCAAAGCGATTATCGAAACCTCCTGCCAAAGCGGCACCGGCATCGACGAACTCCGCAGCGCCATCCACACCGAAATCTCCCAACTCAAAGAAGTCTACGATCTTTTGCCGCTAAGCTGGTTCCAAGTCAAGCAGCGCCTGGAAAACCTCAACAAAGACTTCATCAGCATCAGCGAATACGCCACCATCTGCGCCACAGAAAACATCCTCGCAGAAACCGACCAAACCCAACTTATCGGACTGCTGCACAACCTGGGCATTGTCCTCAACTTCCGCGAACACCCCATCCTGCAATCCACCAACATCCTCAATCCCCACTGGGTGACGGAAGGCATCTACGCCCTCCTCAGCGACGAAGAGCTCAAAGTCAAAACCAAAGGCATTCTCACCTACGCCGACCTCAGCCGCATCCTCGACTCAATTAAATATCCCAGCCACCGTTACAACTGCCTCACCGAGTTGATGGGCGAATTTCAACTCTGCTTCCCCCTCAGCCATTGCAACGCGCCGACTTTCCTCATCCCCGGCATTTTGCCGAAAGAACAACCGGAAAACACCGAACTCGAAGGCGAAACCCTGGAATTTCAATATCACTACCGCATCCTCCCCGACAGCATCCTGTCGCGTTTCATCGTCCTGATGCACGAGAAAATCCACAACAGCACCCACTGGCGCACGGGGGTAATGCTGGAGTACACCGAAGGCGCTGAAGTGTACAATATCGCCCGAATTAAATCTGACCCGGAAGATGAGAAAATCTTTATCGCCGTTAGCGGGCGGGAATCGACGCGGCGTTCTTTCTTGAGCATGATTCGGGATACGTTTACCAAAATCCACAATTCTTTTGCGAATCTGGAAATCAGTCAATGGGTGCCGGTTCCCGGTTATCCCGATGCCGATCCGCTGGATTATGAGGAATTGCTAGGATTGGAGGAGATGGGCGAGAATACGGTGCGGGTTGGGAAACTGAAACTGAAACTCGATTTGCGGCCGTTGTTGGATGGGTATGAGTCGATCGAACTGCGGCGCATGAGGAAAATGGGCGATGAAAAATACGGCAGAGAATATGACGACTTGGTAGATATCGCTAAACTAGCAGTTAGTAGACCAATTATTAATAAAGCCGAAGCAAAAATGACTCAAAATTCTTCTGAAACCAACAACTTTCAAGGTGCTTTTCAAGGTGCTAACTTCTCCGGCAATATCGGCGGTTCGTCGAACACTGCCCAAGTTAGTGGCAATCAATCCGTCCAAAACAACAATGCCAATACGGCAGAACTTCTGCAACTGATTTCATCCATGCGCGAAACAGCCACGCAGTTTCCCGAAGACATTCGCGATGGAATAATTATTGATATTGAAGATGTCGAAGCGGAAATTAAGAAACCGGAAAGCCAATGGAATAAAGCCAGGTTAAAGAAGAGCTTGACTGCGTTGATTGCTGCGGGTACTGCGATCGCGATTCCGATCGCAGGGATGACTGATTTTGCTAGTAGTGCGATCGATTTAGGTCAAAAAGTTGGTATCGAAATCCAACTACCATCGGCACGGTAAATGTGGCCCAGAAACCGGGTTTTTTACGAAATATTTCATTCCAACCCACAAATTCGCTGAAAACCCGGTTTCTTTATTCAGCGTCATTCCATAGCGGTTAAGAGGTATGATAATAGTAAGTAAGTTATTTATCAATTGATTATGTCGGCCAAAGATGTTTTTCATGAAGTTGTCAAAATAGCTTTACAAAAGGACGGCTGGCGCATCACCCACGATCCGTTTCAAATTAGTGTGGGCGGTGTCGATATGTCGATCGACCTGGGAGCCGAAAAGCTGATTGCGGCAGAAAGGCAAGGTGATAAAATTGCTGTTGAGGTCAAAAGTTTTTTGGCAAAGTCGTCGCCAATCTCGGAATTTCATAGAGCATTAGGGCAGTTCATCAATTATAGAGCAGCACTAAAGCAAAAAGAAGGCGATCGCATTTTGTACTTGGCTGTACCGTTAATAACTTATGAAGAATTCTTTCAACTGGAGTTTCCAAAAGCAAGGGTGGAGGAAAATCAGGTAAAAATGATAGTGTATGATATAGCAAATGAGGCAATTGTACAATGGAAAAATTAATCAAATATCGACAAATTGTACAGCAAATGTTGCAGGAGTATGGCAAGCACAAGCCAGCTCATGGAGACATTGAAGTCGAGACAATTTTTGATACAGAACGAGATTACTACCAAGTCTTCCTAGTAGGTTGGGATGACCAAAAGAGAGTTCATCACTGTAGTATTCACATTGATATCAAGGGCGGGAAAATTTGGCTACAGTGGAATGCGACTGAAGATGATATTGCTGAGAATTTAGTCATAGCAGGAGTTCCAAAGGAAGATATTGTTTGGGGATTTCAACCGCCGTTGATGCGGAAGTATACGGGTTATGCAGTAGAATAGAGAGCAAATCCTGAAATGTGTTGCCTTCTTCCTACTATTAATATCCTTGTTCTCGATCGCACTTACCGATTTTCATCTTAACTTTTTCAGTTTCCTTAAGTGCGATCGCCTCAAATTCCCCACCAACAGCCGCAACTGGTTCAAATTACCCATTTCCCCCCCATACTTCCAGCGCACATAAGCCTGCGAAACCTCCTCAATCACCTCAGCTTCATCAGTTGCATGATTAGCGCGCATCGCCTCAGCATACTCCAAAGGCGTTTGAGCGCGAGGCTTCACAAATCCCCGACTCGCCAAATCCTTCAGCATTTCCTGATAAACCCCCTCCACCACAGGCAATTTCCCCAGCCAACGACGGTAGCGCCACTTGCGCCACAGTTGCCAAATTAACCAGCCAATGAAGCCAAATGCGATCGCGCTAATCAAACCAGTAAACAACCCCACCCAGCCCTTCGCAAACTGGCTCAAAAACCATCCCACAATCAAACCGATCCAGCCGAACACAAAACCGAACACTGAATCTAAGCCACTTCTCAGAGGCGTTGGTAGCCAACCCGCTATCCACTTCCAAAACGATTCCAGCGCGCTAAAAGTCTGGTTATCTTCCACCGAAGCCGGAATCAGCGGATAACCGGGAATCGGATTAAAGGCAAACCATCCGTTATTGGGAAAATACACTTCCGTCATCAAGAAAGCATCGGTATTTTTGACAATATACAAACCTGTAAACGGGTTAAATTCCCCCGTATCGAAACCGCCAGCCATGCGCGCCGGAATCCCGATCGACCTTAGCATGATTGTCAAAACCGTCGAAAAGTGGTCTGGATATCCACCAGTCACCTTTTTGCCATCCTGGGTGTTTTGATAACCAAACAGAAAACCCTCAACTAAATCTTCAGTTTCTTCTAAATAAGGCAAGGCTTTTTCGATCTTATAATTCGGGTTTTGTTTCAAATATTGAGCTAAATACAAAGCTTTTTCGTAGGGAGAATCGATCGCCCTTTCTGACTTTGCTACTCTGGTTCTAGCCTGTAATATTTCCTCAGTTTTTGCCCGCACCTTTTCAAGGATTTTCGGCGGCACATCTAAATAGAACTTGCGAATGTTTTTTGGATAATCAGTACCAGTTTTATTCAACAAAGCCCGATCGCGAAAAGGCACATTAGAAATCACCGTATAAGTCGTACCTGCTGCCAATTCTATAGGCGAACGCAAACCGCCCTCCGCATCAAACGCCACCTCTGGAGTCGGAAAATAAAGTTCCTTCGGCTTGTTTAAAGCTGGAATCAAATTCGGCAATTGAGCAACAATCGTATAACTTTGAACCACCTCTTCAGTCCGAGGTGCATTCGGAAACGGATTCAGATAAAATTGATAAGACCATTTAGGTCTAGTCACTTTTTGAGCTTGTTCATTCCTAGAAATTTCCCAACCCTGACCAGTGTATTTGTCAAAGCCTAATACTCGCCAAAAACCCGCAGCTTGCGATCGGACTCGCATCACCACTTCCGGTTTCATTTCCCCCCGCAAATTCTGATTGATCCGCTGATTGAAACCATAATAAAAAGTAGAGTCTACCTCTCCTGGCCCTTTTTCTGGGTTTCTCCCCCTTCCTCCGCCAGTTCCTTTATTATTTCCCCCTCTGACATACCCCGGATTTAGGATGCTGCGCGAGTCAAACTCCCCCTGATATTGAATCGGAGCACTCACCGGAAAAGTCCGCAACTGATAGCCAGGGAGACGTGGCAAAAACGCAAAAATAGTCAGCCCTAACACGATAGTTATCAGCAACAATAATCCAAAATACTTGGGGGATAAAGTAGCCGCAAATAACGACCAGTTATTATTTTTCTCTTTCTCTTTACCTTCTACCTTCTGCTTTCTATCTTCTATTTTCGAGAGTCCCAAGCGCGATCGATAATCCAACACCAAAGTCGGAAGCGAAACGGCCAAAAATAGCAACAGCATCGGCCCAAAAGTCAAGGTTTGACTGAGAGTCCCTGCTACTCCCAACAAAATCAGCCCAATTACCATCGAGTAGCCTAAATCTTTGCGGCGCGGCAAATCGAAGCTGTGCAACACTTGAAGTTGAATTAAAAGTTGCGCCAAAACTAATCGTGTATCGTTCAATTCTCCTACCAAACGGCTGAAGAACGCGAACAGCGCCACCAGCATTCCAATGGCTATACAGAATTTAGCAGCTACATTGCGATCGCGCCTGTGGTACCAACTCCAAGTTGCACCCACAATACTAACAGGCACTGCCCAAAGATTCAGGTTCTCTTCGGAAGCAATATCCGTCGCCACAATCCCCACTATTACCAACAACTGAACTAGGATTCGCAGCAGTAAAGAATCCTCAGTCACCGGCGGAGGCATTGCCTCAATCTGCTCCCACAGCTTACCTAAAACAGGTATTTTTCGCAGGTTATCAGTTGTCATATGCACCCATGCTATTTTCGATTTTTGATTTTTGATTTTCGATTGTTTATACCGATTGATTTTGGGGCTGATTACCAAATTTATCTCAGTAAAAACACTATTCAAAAATGCAAATCATTCGATTTTCGATTTTCGATTTTTGATTTTCGATTGTTCCTACCGATAAGTTTGGGGGCAGATTACCAAATTTAGGTCAATAAAAACACAAATCATTTGTACCAACCAATCTAAGTCATTCGATTTTCGATTGTTATTACTGATAAATCTGACGACTGATTGCCAAATTGATCTCAGTAAAAACACTATTCAAAAACGCAGTTATTTAATTCTTGCCTTCTCCGTTGCTATTCTAGACCGCGAAAGTAGGACGAATTGCAAACATCAAAGGTCTGGCATCGAAGTTTTGGAACCGAACTTCTAGTGCATAGGTTTTATCAGGTTGTGGGTCAAACAACTCCACACTTAAATGACCTGAATTTGGTCGCTGTGCAGTTGCTTCAGCATTTTCTCCTTTGAGTTCCAAACTTCCTCCACCCGGAAATTGACACTCAACTCTTAAAGAGGGCATCTGTTGTTCTGTGTCACTCCTCGATTGGTATTGGGCCTCTAGAGTTAGGGAACCCAATGCAGTCAGCCATTCTCGCGACACAGGCGGCTGATTTGCCGAACAATTCAAAGTTAGAGACTCAATAATTTCTCGCGCGGCCATCAGCGATAGTACCATTTGTTGGTCGGTTGTTGCGGCTTCGTAATTCGGAAAATCTTTTATATCCAAATCTCCCCGCACAGCACTTGTGAGCACTAAACCGGCTAATTCGTTGAGTTCCTGAGAGTTGCCTGGAAACAAGCTATCTACAGCCTGAACTAATTTCGATCCTTCCCGCAGCGACGACATTACCAGATTCTGACAGGGTTCTAGCAGTTGTGCAAAGACCCCTTGGGCGATCGGAATTGGCAGGCGTCCCCATCTGATATTTTGCAGTTGGGGTGTCCAGATGTGTAGCGGGGGAACCCATTGAGTGGCTACCTCGTCTGGATAGTCGTGGTCGTAGCTTTGAATCTCTGTTTCCCAAGGAAACAGCGGCGGGTTGGATTCAATGGAGGCTCTTAGCCTCTCTTTTAACAAAGTCTGAAAACGATCTTGCACGGTGGTTACTTCTCCCATAGTCAGCGGTGGTGCGGGTTCATTGGTGTGAACCCCTAGTTGATAGTCATATGGGTCTGGTTCGTCCCATTCCCAATATTCCCTTTCTGAATTCTCTCCTGTGTCGCCCCACTCTTGGGAGGGAAGCGGCCCAGTGAAGTTTTCCTCATCTTCACTCAAAGCATTGGCAGGTGTTTTTAAGATCCAGTCTAAGAACTGGCGCTCGAAAGCCTCTGCATCCCTGTTCGTTTCGTTATTCATCACTAGATGCCCCTTCTCCGGAATCTGATCGATTACGCAATTCCCAGGCTAGTTCCAACAACTTAAACCACCGTTTCTGTACCTGGGCTACCGTGCTGCTGAGGGTTTGTGCGATCGCTGAATCTGACAGACCCTGTTGTTTCAACTTTAGCAAACGCTGTCCTTCTGGGCCAATTTGCTCACCAAAAGTTTGCCACTCAGCAGGTAGCAAACCTAAATTTCGATCTAAGTCTGCTTCTAGCCACTGGTGAACCAGTTCCCAGCGGTGAGACATGGCAAACCTGAGCAAATGGTATTTGAAGCGCTGTTGCAAATAGTCTCTTTGGCGGGGAGTGATGCCCAGAATTGCCTCTATTTCATGGGTTGGCAAGTCTTGCAACCTCAGCACAAAATAATCGGCGCATTCTGATTGGTTGCGCTCTTTTAGGTAAGCGACTAATTCTTCAACCACGTTCTGCCGCAAGGACTCTGACTCTTCACCGTAGGGGCGAATGCCAGCGGAACCTTGTCCAGCCATGACTTCTCGCACTGAGTGTACTGAGGAGTCGTTCCAAGTTTGGTCAGAATCACTAGCCCCTCCGTCTGCGGCTTGTTCCATATCTACGGAGGTTTCTTTGGGCTGCTGCTGGGAAAATGTTTGAGCCCGTAAAATAATTAGTTGCTGGCTGCGGTTCCGAGGCAAAGGAATCCGTCGTTTGCCAAAACGTTCTACAAATGCCATGTACTCTGCTAGTTCTAAGCGAGTACGGGGGGTGTAGGTGGTTGGCAGTTGCGTTTCGCGCCGGAATGCTTTTAAAGCTTCGAGATAGAATCCTTGCAAGAAGTCTTTGATCAGCTCGATCCGCGCCTGGTAGCTAGATTGTACCTGGGGCGGAGTGATGTAGCGATAGACGATCGCGCTGAGGGTACCGTGCAATTCCACTCGCCCAGGTCCGGAACCCAAATTGTGATAGTGGAGGCATTGTTGCAAGCGGTGCTGGGCAAGGCCCTGGGCTGCACCTTCTATGTCTCCTGATGATTGAATCCGCTGACTTTCGGTGCATATCCTGTTGACTTCTGCTGCGAGTCGTCCTGCTACATCCTGGCTGTTCTGCTCAGACGCGCGAGTGGACTTTTTGAGTTCGTCTAACAGCAGTTGAAAGATGGTTTCCACGCTCTGGCAGATTTCCCGCATGATAGGTTTACAGCTAATATTGAACCTAGCACACTCATGCGACTTTCGATTGAAGATTTTAGATTTGTGCGATCGCCGTTGTCTCAGATACCACACACTTGGGCGCGCACCTGCTAACCTGAAATTCTTAATCTCAAATTTTAAATTAATTAACCAATGGATTTAGATCTACAGATTCGATCGCTAATCGATAAAGCTCCCGCTGACGGTTCGACTCCACAAATTCTAGAGGCTATAGCCCCAGCGCTCAAGTTACTCGCCGAACAGCTTGAGCATCTCGAATACTACATCTTGCAAAACTTGGATCAAAGTTGGTCGATCGCGGTTTTGAGCAATCTCAAGCAACCGGGGCAGTCCAAGAGGGTGATTTACGCTTGGACTACTCTCAAAGATGCCTCGAAGTCTGTAGTTGCGGGCGATCGCATCTTGCCCGTATCAATACCTGTTACTCACATTTTATTTCAGATTCTAGCTCTCGAAGGCATCGACAGTATCGTCTTTTTTGACACTCCGGGCAATCTGGAAACTGGCACAGAAGTCCGTCGCGAGCAAGTGCAAAACTTAATCAATGTCTATTTGCAACAATATCGATCGACTCTACAGTCAAATTACAACAATCTCCCGTCGGATATCGCATAATTGGGAATGGGGAATTGGGAATTGGGAATTGGGAATTCGGCATTGGTTTTATATCCGTTAAATCCGTTACAAAATCCGTTGCCGAACCTTCTTCCTTCTAATAAAGTCGGCTCAAAACGTAATCCGCCAAATCAATCAAAGCTTGACGGGACTCTGAATGAGGCAGAGCCGCCAAGTAATGCACCGCTTTTTGTGCATGGCTTGTTGCCAATTCTCGCGATCGCGCTATACCTTGAGAATCAGCCACCAGTGCCAGAGCCTGCTCTATATCTCCTTCCTGGGCAAACTCCCGTTCTATGAGAACTTCCAAATAAGGCTTTTCTTCCAAGGCAAATAGTGCTGGTGCCGTCAGATTACCGCTGATCAAATCCGAACCGGCGGGTTTCCCTAAAGTTTCCGTTGAAGCGGTGAAATCTAATATATCATCTACTATTTGGAATGCCAAACCAATGTTGCGACCGTAGTTGTACAAATCATCTGCTATTTCCGCTGAAACCTCGCTCAGACAGCCCGCTGCTTTGGAACTGTTGGCGATTAAAGACGCTGTTTTGTAATAACTTTTTTCGAGGTACGCTTCGATCGACAAACTGGTATCAAATCCATTTAGTCCCTGTTGAATTTCCCCTTCAGCTAAATCCATAATCACTTCCGAAAGCAATTTGACTACCGGCAAGTTGTCCAAATTTGCCAAATGCCAAGAGGATTGAGCAAACAGAAAATCTCCCGCCAATACTGCCACTCGATTGTTAAACCGACTGTGAACCGTTGGCACTCCCCGCCTCAAATCCGACTCGTCCACCACGTCGTCGTGAACTAGACTTGCCGTGTGGATCATTTCGGTGATTTCAGCAAGGCGGCGGTGCTTTTCCGTGATTTCGCGATCGGGCGTCGTTGACCGGGCCATCAACAAGACTATTGCGGGTCTCACCCGTTTTCCCTTTGTGCCGAATAAGTATTCCGCAGCCGCGTACAAGATGGGATGACGCGCACCCACTAACTGTTTTAAGTTTTCTGTCAACAGTCGCAGGTCTTCTTCAACCGAGGAAAATAGGAGAGTGCTAGAGATCATGTATGGCCTTTTTCAGATAGATAGGTACAGTTTCAGATTTTAGATTTTAGATTTTAGATCGGGAAATTGAGGAATTGTTAATTAACTGGCGAGACTACCTCACCTGCTTGAGAACCGCTATATACGCCGACCCCAGGCATAAAGTAACAAAATTTTACATATCATATCTTTATTTTAAGGTAATTCTGTGCAACAGGGGAGAAAAATTTCTGCGATCGAGAGCGATCGATCGTCTGTCACCAGCCAAAAGTCATCCGACCGAGGGCGGTGAGCCGCAGGCTAGCAGAGCGATTACCCTATTGTATCGAATTGTTAAGGACTTGGGGAAAAAATCTTTAAATGGCAGAAAACCTGTGCTATACTTTAGACTAAGGATTAAAACAATTCTATACATTAAGCACAGCCAAATTAGCAAGAAGCTCTAGAGCATCTGCGAGAGGTTGTTGGAGCCACCCTAGTTAACCCGATCGCCACTAAAATTCTAGAATAGGTTTTTTGTTCACAAGAGCAGAAAATATTCACGAGTTAACAGTAGCGCATTGTATGTGTGCGGTGGCTAAAAAGATCTAAAGTAGACTACTTTAGGCTGTTAAAGCATCAGTAAAGCAGTAAATAATATTTGACAGGGAAAAGTATTTTCCCCTAGCGCTTGATGTGAAGAAGCAGCCTTTAGAGCCAAGGCTTAGTTTTATGTGCTGACTTAATGTAAGTTTTGATCCCGTCCTCCCCCTTGCTTGACCAAGAAATTCTTCATGGTACAAGCCCCCGGATTTATCCGTGGAATCAATCCCAAATTGCGAAGCATTGTTCGCTGTGCGCGGCAACCTCGAAAA
>JAYTZD010000564.1:0-10238 GCA_043742065.1 Oscillatoriales bacterium | reverse complement strand
TGCTTTGGCGTAGTCAGGTAGTTTCATTTCGACCTCCTGACTACATAATACCATCGTTGCTTATTACTGCTTACAGACTTAATAAAGTTTTACAATACACCTGAAATACGCAAAATACTCAAAGCCACAGCCTCCGCCACCTTAATCCCATCAATCCCCGCCGAGAGAATTCCACCCGCATATCCCGCACCTTCTCCAGCCGGATAAAGACCTTCTGTATTCAAACTCTGATAATCATCCTTGCGTTTAATCCGAATCGGTGAAGAAGTCCGCGTTTCCACCGCAGTCAAAACCGCATCATCCATCGCAAATCCTTTAATTTGTTTGTCAAAAGCCGGAAGTGCTTCGCGGATAGCTGCGATCGCATAATCCGGCAAACATTCACTCAAATCAGTCATCACAACTCCCGGAGTATAAGACGGCTGTACACTCCCTAGTACCGTCGAAGGTCGATTTGCTAAAAAATCCCCGACAAGCTGTCCTGGGGCGCTGTAAGTGCCACCTCCTAACTCAAATGCCCGTTCTTCTAAGCGACGTTGAAACTCAATTCCCGCCAAAGGATGACCAGGATAATCTTCCGGTGTAATTCCCACCACAATTCCGCTATTAGCATTGCGTTCATTCCGAGAATATTGACTCATCCCATTAGTCACAAGTCGCCCCGGTTCTGAGGCCGCAGCCACCACCAATCCACCGGGACACATACAGAAAGTATAGACAGAACGACCATTTTGACAATGGTGAACCAGTTTATAATCGGCGGCACCCAAAAGCTTATGGCTGGGGCGATCGCCAAAACGACAGCGATCGATCGTACTTTGGGGATGTTCCACCCGAAAACCAATAGAAAACGGTTTAGCCTCGATGTAAACACCGCGCGCAAACAACATTTCAAAAGTATCGCGGGCGCTATGTCCCACCGCCAGAACTATATAATTACTAGCAATATATTCTCCACTGGCGAGGGTAACTCCCTGCACTTTGCCATTTTCGATCTGAATATCTTCCACACGACTTTGAAACCGAATTTCGCCGCCCAAAGATTCAATTTGGGCGCGGATACTTTGGACAATTCCCACCAGTTTGAAAGTACCGATATGCGGTTTATTGATATATAAAATTTCCGGTGAAGCACCTGCATTCACAAGTTCCGTCAACACCTTGCGTCCATAATGTTGAGTGTCTTTAACTTGGCTATAGAGTTTGCCATCAGAAAAAGTACCCGCACCACCTTCCCCAAACTGGGCATTTGATTCTGGGTTAAATTCTGCTTTTTTCTTCCAAAATCCAAAAGTATCAACCGTGCGATCGCGCACCGCCTTACCACGTTCTAACAAGATAGGACGAAATCCCATTTGTGCTAGCATCAGCCCTGCAAACATCCCACAAGGCCCTGTACCAATCACAATGGGTCGAATCGTCGAATTTCTCGGAGCTGCGGCTACATAGCGATAACTCATGTCTGGCGTGACGATTACATGAGGATCTTTTTTGAGGCGCGCCAGAATTTGCTTTTCCTGTGTCGTCTCCACATCCAGAATATAGACAAGCAGGATTTCTGATTTTCTACGAGCATCATAGCTGCGCTTGAAGATAGAATAGCCGATCAATTCTTCGGGGGGAATTTGCAGCTTTTTGAGAATCGCAGTCGCGATCGCATCTACGGGATGATCGAGGGGGAGTTTTATTTCAGTTATTCTTAACATACTTATTTTAGATTCTAGATTTTAGATTTTAGATTAGAGAAACGTTATAATAAGCAAAAAATTAAGTTTTGTAAAGACCCTTGACCAATAATTTCTTGATGGTACCCGCCACGCGATCGATCCATTGAATCAATCCTTGCATCCAAAATCCTTGGATCCTCAAGCCCCCGGATTTATCCGTGGGGTTAATCTAAAATCTAAAATCTGAAATCTAAAATCGAATGACTGCAACACTCACACCCAAAAACAGCCTCACCTGGCACGCTCTCAACCCCCTGTGGCAAGGAGCCGAAGACGCAGTACAGAAGGGTTTACCCCACACCAAGCTAGCACCAGCATGGCAAATACTGCTCCTAGGCGACGGTTCCCCCACCCGTCACCTGCAACTGCTGACAAGGGAACCCACAGAAGTTGATGTCATCGATATGTCCTTAGTGGGTGCAGATGCAGACGGCGCGCCGGAACAGATTATCGTGGTTCCGGGGCCACACCTGCGCCGACAAGTGTGGCTGCGGACTGCTTCTGGACAGCGTTTGGCCTATGCAGCTTCTTGGTGGGAAGCGAGTCACGTAGATGAATATTTGCAAAATAAATCTTTGCCTATTTGGGCAAGTTTAGCACGACTGCGGACTGAATTGTATCGCGATGTGCAAGGCATTTATTTGGGTAATTCGGCTGCTTTGGAATCAGCGTTTGGACAGCCGGGGCCTTTTTGGGGGCGACACTATTTGTTTTGGCATCACGGTAAACCATTGACTCTGATTTATGAGGTGTTTTCTCCTTATTTAACGAAGTATTTGGGGCCGATGCAATTGGATGTTGATTAATATCAATTCCGGTTGCACCGGAATGATATAGAGGAGACGGCAGTGCCGTTTCCCTACCTTGATTATTTGTATGGAAACGGCACTGCCGTCTCCTCTTCTTTGCCTACTAATAACCCTTCGACTACGCTCAGGGTACGCCAATAACTAATCACTAACAATTGGAATCTTAATTATAAATTCAGTCCCTTTCCCCACATCAGAAATACATTTGATATCACCTTGATGTTTTTCGACAATAATTGAATGGGAAATCGCCAAACCCATCCCAGTACCCGAACCGATCGCCTTTGTAGTATAGAATGGGTCAAATATCCGCTGTTTGACTGCATCTGTCATCCCTGTACCGTTGTCAGAAATCGCGATCGCAGCAAAATCACCTTCTATCTCTGTACGAATGCCGATGATGCCCGGATTTTCCATGTTTTCCGCTAAAGCATCAATCGCATTAGCAATCATATTCATAAACACCTGATTTAACAGTCCGGCGTAGCACTCCACCAGCGGTAATTCTCCGTATTCTTTCACAACTTGAATGATTGGGCGATGGTGCTCCGTACCCGCTATGCTAACGGACTGAGCTTTCAGTCGGTGTTCTAAAATCATCAAAGTGCTGTCAATACCTTCGTGAAGGTTAACTTTTTTCATGTCAGATTCATCAAGGCGAGAGAAATTCCGCAAACTCCTTACGATATCCCGAATCCGAGTCGCTCCCACCTTCATCGAAGACAGCATTTTTGGCAAGTCATCTAGCAAGAAATTTAGATCTAACGCATCGATTTCTGACTGAATTGCTAGCGGTGCTTCTGGGAATTCATCTCGATACATTTGCAATAGTTTCATCAAACTTCCGATGTATTCCTCTGTATAAGTAAGATTGCCAAAAATAAAGCTGACTGGGTTATTAATCTCGTGAGCAATTCCTGCTACCATCTGACCGAGACTTGACATTTTTTCGGCTTGAACGAGCTGAGTTTGAGCTTTTTGGAGTTCACATAGAGTCACTTCTATTTTAGTTGCTTGTGCTTGTGCTATCCGCGCTGAATCAAGACTTTGAGTGTAGAGTTCTGCTTGGTTAATCGCAATAGTTAATTGATTGCTGACTGCTATTAAAAGTTCCACTTCCTCGTCACTCCAGTGCCGTAATGTGCCGCAAGTAGCGCAGGAAATCAGACCAATTTGACCCGACTGTGTTTGAAGGGGAATGTTCAGCATAGAACCGAATCCTAAAGATATGAAAAAATTCCGTTCCACCGGATTGGTAACAGTATAAAAATCATCGATCCGAATTATTTTCAAATTGGCAATCTGTGCAGATTGAGGACCGGTCGCATCGGTAGAATATAGACCTAAAAGCGATGGCAAATCAGCATTTTTCGCCTCGTATGTCACATTCCAAACAGGCGGCGAAGCCTCTGGTTGATACCAAATAAATAGACAACGATCGAGTTGCAGCAACTCGCGAATCTGGCGAACAGTAGTTGCTAAAATAGTATCCAAATCGAGAGAAGCACGGATATTGTTTGCTAAGTGATTCACCAGCGATTCCTGCTCGGCTAATTTGCGGAATCTCGCTTCCGAGTCTTGCAATCTTCTTTGAGATTCTCTTTGCTGCGTCACATCCAAACCCAAGCCGATTAAGCCGATCGCGTTACCCCAATCATCTTTGACTTGAGCTTTTATTGTCTCCAAATGATGATACTCACCATCAGCAAGTTGTAGAATTTCCTCAGCATAAGAGGGAGTATCTTGGCTCCAGGCTTGCACGTCAGATGCCATGCAGTTAGCAGATGCTTCTAATCCCAAAACTTCGGAATAGTGAGCTGCTGCTAAAAATGTTTCTTCAGGTATAGCAACATCTTCACAGAAAGTTTTGTTAACTAATAACATCCGCCCGCTAGCATTTGCCATCCATACCCAGATTGGAGCGTTGTCAATGATTCCCCTCAAAGTTTGCTGTTGTATGTCGAGAGCAACTTCTGTTTGTTTGCGCTTAATTCCCAGGGCGATCGCATCCGCTATCGAGGCCAAAGAAATCAACGTTGATTCGTTCAACTCGTGGCGAGCAAACATCGCGATTACTCCCACTAACTGATTGTCCACAATTAGCGGATATCCCGCAAAAGCTGCCATTCCCTCGCGTTTCGCCCATTCTTTGTCGCTGACACGGGGATCTTCTAGAACCTGATTAGTCAAGTGAGGTTGTCGATCTTTAGCTATTAAACCAATCTTAAACTCGCCGACAGCAACGCGACTGTGAGCGCCGTCAATGTGAGTGTATATCCCCGAACTGGCTTGGAGCTCCAATACATTTTCCTCTTCATTCAGCGTCCAAATCCGAGCAAACGCAGCATCCAAATGACGCACAACAGCATCGCAGCACTTTTGCAAAGTTGCAGGCAAAGTCTGGTTTTGAGTGAGAGCAATTCCCACATCTGCTGTGAATACAGACAGTTTTAATTGTTCTGCTAAAGCTTGTTCGGCTTTTTTGCGATCGGTAACATCAGTAGCAGCACCGAGACGCTGCTGAATCTTGCCTGACTCGGTTCTGCTAAACACGATTTCCCGGCTGACTAACCAGTGCCAAGAATTATTTTTGTTCCGCACCCGATATTCATACTCAATTACCTCGCCGTCGGGGGCATTTTCCAATTCCTGAAAATATTGGGGAAATTTAGCTAAATCGTCGGGGTGGATGATGGTGGGCAACAGATTGTTGCCCAATGCTTGAGCTTCTTCTATTGTATAGCCAAGTATCGAGGTGACTTCGCGGTTGGCATAGACATTTCGCTGTTCTTGCTCGTCGAAAAGATAAAGAATATTCGGAGTAGCATTAGTAATTCGTGCGACAAAATGCTGACTTTCTTGCAGTGCTGCTTCGGCTTTTTTGCGCTCTGTAATATCGACAGCACTACCCACAATGCGACAAATTTTCCCGAATTCGTCTCGCAGCGGAGTCAGAGTTGTGATTGACCAGGCTTCTATCGTGCCAAAACTAACAGCTTGTTCGTAGGAAATTGAGCTATTTTCTAGCAGACATTCTCTCAACTTATCCCGAAAAAATGCTGCCGTAGACTCTGACAAAATCTCTTCGGGAGTTTTGCCACACCCGAACTCGCTGCTGATGCCGCTGAGTAACTCTGCTCCTCGATTCCAGCCGACGTAGCGAAACTCTTCATCTGCGCCGACATCTAGTACGAAAATGCTGTAATCCACGCTGTCATAAATGCTGTTCAAAAATTCTTTTTGTTGCAACAGCTCTGCTTCGGCGCGCTTTCTAGGGGTAATGTCAGCGTGTACTCCCACCCACTCGCGAATGCTACCGTCGGCGTTCAATATTGGCAAAGCGCGCACGCTCATGTATCTGTACTCGCCGTCGTACCTACGCAAGCGGTGATCTATTTGGTATAAACTGCGGTTGGTAGTTGCTTCAGACCACAGCCGCGCTGTATGCTCTCTGTCGTCTGGATGGATATCATTCAGCCATCCCCATCCTTTCATTTCGTCGTAGGTTCTGCCAGTAAATATACTCCATCCTGGCTGTTCGTTGACGACTTCGCCGTTAGCATTGGTATCCCAAGTAATTTGGGAGGTGGCTTGAATTAAACACCGATATTTTGCTTCACTTTGTTGGAGGGCAATTTCGGCTTGTTTGCGATCGCCAAGATCACAAATAGTGCCGATCATTCTCAGCGGAGCATTATTTTTATCTCGTTCTATGACTTTCCCCCGTGCGAATATCCATTTGAATTCACCGGATTTAGTTAACATTCGATACTCAACATTGTAGCTACTGTCAGGATGGGCAAAATAGGCGTTTAATTTCTCATTTAAGATGGGTAGATCATCGGGATGAATTATTTTTGCCAAACCGATCGCACTTTGCTCTAGTTCCGTAGGTTCGTAACCCAACAAGGCACTGTACTCCGGGCTGCAATAGATATAATCGGTAACTAAATTCCAATCCCACATTCCGCTATCCGAACCCCACAAGGCTAGCTGCAACCGTTGTTCACTAAGGCGCAGGGCAGTTTCTGCTTGCTTGCGATCGGTAATGTCGCGGCCAATAGCATAGATCAGTTTTTCCTCCTCGAAAGGACAAGCATTCCAAACCAGCCATTTGCAAGCACCGTCTTTGCGCCGCCAGCGATTTTCAAACGAAATGGTCGGATTGCCGGCAGTAACACTTTCGGCTTCTTTTAAGGTAGTTTCGCGATCGTCTGGATGCACAAATTCAATGAAGGGTTGACCTAGCATTTCGGCGGGGGAATAGCCGAGGATTTTTTCGGCTGCGGGGTTGATGCGTTTAAAATGACCGTCGAAACCAACAATGCACAGTATATCTGGCGATATCGTAAAGAAGCGATCGCCCTCGTCTGGTGCGCTAGATGTGCGATCGTTACCCGTAGCAGCATTCCACCGCGCCGATACCGCCACAAGCACAGTAGTTGCTACTCCCACAATTGCAATTACCAGCTTGATTCCGTAGAAATCATCGCCGTTAGTTGCCCCCCAAAACCAGTTGCATAAAAACAGCAGAATTATCAGAGATAAAAATAAACTACTTGGTATGCTTTTAGCTATATTGAAGTTTTTTTGAGGCTGAATTATCGCTGGAAAGTGCCGTTTTTTATGCACTGATGACATACACTTACTTGTTGTTTTTAATATTGCTGGCATTTCAACTAAATTTTTCATTTTTATATTTCATTAATTTACTCTTGTCTTGCTAGTAAACCCTGATTAAGATGTCTAAATACTACTGTATAGTTTGACTTGTTTCCGAAATCTATGATTGTAAAATTTGGGGATATAGCAGTTCTTGAAAAAGTGAGATATACCCTATGCCCTATGCCCTATGACCTATGCCCTATGACCTATTCCCATACTTAAGTGTATTTACGGCGTGAGCGAGTAATCTATTTTTAGCTGGTGCGTATTTTTTCATAAACCTACAGATCTAGAGAGATTTATCTCTAACATGGCACTAGCTGTTGGTGTTGGTCATTAGACATTTGGCCTAATATAGCAGTAGTCCTAAAATCCTTGCGGGCTAAGCCAATTTAATCGTACCCAAAAATTATGAATTAAATATGAAGAATACCTTCTAATTTATGAAGATAGAATTAGAAAAATATTCCGTGCAGCTTGTAATAAATAATACAGTAATCTGTTACGCATTTAAAATAGTATTGTAGGGTGCCACGGGCCACAGCGTTTCCCTTGCCTCATAAGCGATCAACCCGTGGCACCCTACAGACCTGGTTAGTGGTTTAAATGCGTAACAGCTTAGTAGGCAAGTTATCAATGCTTACAAAAAAGGCGTAATGATACAAATCAAGGGTGTTTGGAGTCATCGGCAGGAGATAGGGGCTGCTGTGCCTGAGATACAGCAGCCGATCGCCCTAATTGCTGTTCTCGAATTCGTGCCAAATTCCCAGTCGGAATAGCAGCTATCAGTTGTCGCGTGTAAGCTTGCTGTGGCTGGCGGTAAATGCGCTCTGCTGTGCCAATTTCTTCGATTTTACCTTTGTTCATGACGATCGCGCGATCGCTCATAAACTTCACCACACTCAAATCGTGAGAAATAAAAATATAAGTCAGTCCAAACTCTGTCTGCAACTCTTTCAACAAGTTTAAAACTTGCGCCTGTACCGACACATCCAATGCCGAAACCGACTCATCGCAAATAATAAACTTAGGATTCAAAGCCAAAGCTCTAGCAATACAAATTCGCTGCCGCTGCCCGCCCGAAAACTCGTGAGGATAGCGGCGCATGAAATCAGGATTCAAACCTACCCTATCTAACAAATAAGCTGCGCGATCGCGTTGTTCCTGCTGATTTTTGCCAACGCTATGAATCACCATCGGTTCCATCACCGCCGCCCCAACATTCATCCGGGGATTAAGAGAACTAAAAGGGTCTTGAAAAATAATTTGCAGATCCCGTCGTAGCCATCGCAACTTGCGGGCATACTCTTTCTGTATCCGATAATTGGCCATCCACTGCCATTGAGAAATATTGTTAGTAGGAGGCGTAATTTCTTGACCTTCAAAAAATACTTTACCGCTAGAAATCGGAATTAGTTGTAACAAAGCTCTGGCTAAAGTAGACTTGCCGCAACCAGACTCGCCTACTAAACCCAAAGTTTCTCCAGCGTAAACTTCAAAAGAAATATCATTCACCGCCATAAACAAGCGTTTAGTTTCTCCAAATGCTCCCTGCACCGGGAAACCGACTCGCAAGTTGTTCACAATTAGCAAAGGAGCATCAAGATTCGGTAATCGTGGCGCTTTTCCGGTGGCAAAAGTGGACAATCCACCGCTGCTTTCATCATCTAAATCGACATTTTTTTCGACAATTACTAATTCACCGTTGGCATTTGTGGTGACAGCCATGAAGTCAGAAACTGTGGGCAAGCGGCGCAATTGTTTTTCTAGAGTTGGGCGACAAGCTAACAGACCTTTTGTGTAAGGATGTTGGGGATTACTGAAAATTTGCTCGATCGCACCGCATTCCACAATTTTACCTCGATACATCACTGCTACCACATCAGCAATTTCGGCAATGACGCTCAAATCGTGGGTGATAAAAATCATTGCCATGCCTCTAGAGTCGCGCAATTCCCGCAGCAAAGCTAAGATAGTTGCTTGTACGGTGACATCTAAGGCGGTTGTCGGTTCGTCTGCAATTAATAAAGTTGGATTGCAAGAAATGGCCATTGCAATCATCACGCGCTGGATTTGGCCACCTGATAATTGATGGGGGTAGCGATCGAGCATAGCCTGTTTTTGGCCGTTGATGAGCTGCATTAAATCGCGATCGTCGATCGTCTCATCGAGCCAATCTGCGGAGGAATCCTGCTGTCTCCCCGTCAAACATCGCTGCTTAAGTTCCTGATCATCTGGTAGCAACTTCACCTCTTGCAACAGAGAAGCAGCCTGACGTCGTGCGGCAATTTGGGATAAATTTTGGTGCAGACAAATCGCTTCCGTCAGTTGAAATCCAATGGTGAAAACTGGATTTAGCGAACTCATTGGCTCTTGAAAAATGGTTGCCATCTGGCTACCACGATACATTTGTTTTTCCTGGGACGGCATTTCCAGTAGATTCACTGGCCCTTTGCTAGCACCGTCTTTGGTTGAAGAGAACCAAATTTCGCCGGAAATTCGAGTTGAAAAACTCGACAGTAAACCCATGATAGCGAGGGAAGTGACAGATTTCCCTGATCCCGATTCTCCGACGATTCCTAGGGTTTGGCCTCGCTTCACCTCAAAGGAAATGTCGTCAACTGCTTTAACCATTGCAGACTCATCGCCTGCATCAGCAGATCCAAATTGAACCCGCAGGTTACGAACTTCTAGGACGGTTTCACTCATGGGTCTATGACAAGAGTTCAGGGGAGATTAGGTGGATTGTAGCAGATTGTAGGGAAACGGCACTGCCGTCTCCTGATGGTTTGAGGACACGGCAGTGCCGTGTCCCTACCCCGATTAATTGTAGGGACACGACAGTGCCGTCTCCTGATGGTTAGACTTGTTCAGTCTGAGATTCTGTCTGAGATTCTGATTCTGATTCCGGCGCTGGTTGCTGTTGATTTTCCGAGCGTTTAGCTAATAAGCGAAAGCCCCGCACTCTATCCGTTTACAAGGATGAGTGACGGGATGTAAGCGTGTCCTCTTCTGGGGTTCGATGCCCCGCCGATGG
>JAYTZD010000563.1:0-10248 GCA_043742065.1 Oscillatoriales bacterium | reverse complement strand
TGTCTAAAGTCTGCAAACCTTCTAGAAGGGCATTGCGGACTAAGGCTTCTGGTTCTTGAGTCAGCATCAACCGAAAGCACTCAGTAGTGTGGGACAGGGCGATCGAACTTTTGAGAGAACTCTGTTTCCTAAACCCAGGATTTTTGACCAAATCGGTCATTTGCCGCACAGCAATCAAACGCTTTACGGGGTCTACATCGGTCAAATCGGCGAGGATGCGATCGAGTACGGCTTCATCTTTTGACGCACTGTAACTCAAAATTTGCCGTACTAATAATGCGATAATGGCGATCGTCCCAAAGTTCTGTAAGATGGCGCTCAAAGCGATCCAGTGGCTGTCAGATTCAGCCCAAATCGCCAAACTCATGTAAGTTCCGAGAGTAGCAATGCCGCCACTACCCACTGCTAACACCAACCGTCGGCTGGGGCTGTCCCAAAATTGCTTGAGGTTCGATCGCAACTGTGGCCAATCCCAAGACTCTGCACGGTAAACTAGGATCATCGCTCCTATCCCCAAGCCCGTAGAAGCTAGTAATTGACTATTCCACCAGCCCCAAACTGCTAAAAGTGTTAATATTGCCAGTGGGCCGGGCGATCGAGTTAAACGTTCTAGCAGCCACTTCAGCAAGGTGATGGAAATTTGAGGCGATCGGGAAAATGAGTTGTGAGGGTCAAGCCTGTGGCGTCTCGCTGACTCAGGAACAGTCGTTCCTCTCGTCCGAGAAAATGAACGGTTTTCTGGTTTATATTGCCTCACAGCCTTAATATCTGGCATTTCTGAGGACAATTGGTTCAAGTCGCCCGATCGCAGTTGCGGAGTCCGTTCTGACATATCCACTTCTCTTGAAATCAGCTTGGTTGTAGTTTTTTTAATTCGTTCCATATAGAGTTTTTGGTTAAAAAAGTTAAAGCTATCGAGCTGTTTTTAGTATCGGTCAAGACAGTCGGAAAACACGATAGCCTTATGTCCAATGATAGCTAAAATTGAGACTGGTCGGATAACAAAAGAGACCAAATTGCGGAAAATCGATACCAAAGATAGACCAGAGAAAAGAAAAATTTTGCAGCTAAAGGTGGCAATCTCTGAAGCAATCAGAAAAATTTGCACGCAGCAATCTAGCCACTTTTGTACCCTAAACTGCTAAAATTTTTGCATAATTGAAAGTTAAGCGACCGTTATAACGAATATTGCAGTTTGTGCGATCGGGATCAAACCCGTTAAAGTAGCAAGCCCTAAATAACCTTACCAACAGTTCGCCGGAGCAACCTTGCAGGAAAATCCATGTCTAGTATGCAAAGCCAATTCACAGTTCATTTCTGGGGCGTTAGAGGTAGCATAGCGTCTCCGGGATCTGAAACAGTACGTTACGGAGGCAACACGCCCTGTATTGAAATGCGAGTGGGTGACAGCCGCCTGATTTTCGATGGCGGTACTGGCTTACGGGTTTTGGGACAAACTCTCCTGTCGCAGATGCCTGTAGAAGCTCATATGTTTTTCACCCACTCTCACTGGGATCACATTCAAGGATTTCCGTTTTTTACGCCAGCTTTCATCAAGGGGAATTGTTTTCACATCTATGGGGCGATTGCTCCTGCTCCTAACGAGGCTACTATCCAGCAGCGCCTCAACGACCAGATGCTTCATCCCAATTTTCCGGTTCCCCTACAAATTATGGGTGCAGACCTGCGGTTCAATGACATTAAAGTCGGCGATACGGTGGAAATCGGGGATATCAAGGTGGAAACTGCTTTGTTGAACCATCCGGGAGAAGCTCTGGGCTACCGGGTTAACTGGAATGGCTATGCTGCTGCTTATGTAACTGATACCGAACATTTTCCAGACCGTTTGGACGAAAATGTGGTGAAGTTGGCTCAGGATGCTGAGGTGCTGATCTACGATGCTACTTATACAGATGAGGAGTATTATGCAGAAAAGTCGAGTAGGGTTGGCTGGGGCCATTCGACTTGGCAAGAAGCGGTGAAGGTGGCAAAGGCTGCTAATGTCAAAAAATTGGTGATTTTTCACCATGATCCTTTGCACAATGATGACTTCTTGGACAAGGTGGGAGAACAAGTTGCTCAAAGGTTCCCGAACAGTTTGATGGCGCGGGAGGGTTTGTCGCTACAGTTGCTTCCTCCTCAAAGCGGTGTCCCTGAAACATCTATGCAATCGTCCTCTGTGACGTGATGAGAAATTTCAGGTCATCAGATTTTTGGCAAGTTCTGATGCCTAAAATCTCAAATTCAAACTAGGATTCGCGATCGCAATTAGGCTAACTATTTGACATACTCACCGCACTTTTAGGGCGGTGATTCTTGACACTTCATCGACTGATGCAACCGAGGTTGTCTTACTCTGTCGACCTGTCCGTTTAAAGTCTCCCAATGCCCTGTGGCGACTTTTACTCTTGATTCCGGGTTGGAGCTAACCATTGCCCTTATGGCCGTCTCTAAGTTTGCCCGCATCGTAGCTGTTTCAACGCGTCTTGGGCCTAGAAATCTTTTGAGTGTTGTTGCATTATACTAGATTTTGCCAATAAAATCAGGAAGAATTAAAGCCGTCCTAGAGCGACGGGGCTTGTATCCCATTATCTTTGGTCAAAATTTAAAGCGTGTGGATAACTTCTTCTTTTACGGCTGCTCTGACTCCAACCGCCGTTGCCTTGGGAAACTTTGATGGTTTGCACCTAGGGCATCGACAAGTCGTGGAGCCAATTTTAAATCGATCGATTCTGGAAAATTCTGGGGCAATTTCGGCAACTATTTCTGTATTACAGTCGGAATTGCGGACTGTGATTGGTCAAGATGTTGGTTGGTCACTGGCTCGGACCTCTGACAAAGAACTAAAAGGCTGGGACTCTAACGAGGCTATGAAGCTTTACGGAACTGTGGTGACATTCGACCCGCACCCACAAGAGTTCTTTAGTGGTCAATCCAAAAAACTGCTGACTCCTCTGGCAGAAAAGGTAGAATTGCTCGAAGCAATGGGTGTCGAACAACTGGTGCTACTGCCATTTGATCGCGAATTGGCGGCATTGACTGCGCCTCAGTTTGTCGAGGAGATTTTGGTGCGACAACTCCAAGCGAGTCGAATTAGTGTCGGGATGGATTTTCGTTTTGGACAGGGACGGGCGGGCACGGCTGTGGATTTACAGGCGATCGCCTCTAATTACGGCATTGATGTTACTCTTGTAGGACTTCACACCTGTGGCGAAGGGGAGCGGATCAGCAGTTCTGTGATTCGCGAAAGTCTTGCCTGTGGCGATTTGCGGCGGGCAAATAAGTTGCTAGGACGTTGTTACAATTTGGTTGGGCCGATAGTTAAGGGACAGCAACTTGGCAGGACAATCGGATTTCCTACGGCTAATATTGAATTGCCATCCTCGAAGTTTTTGCCACGTTTTGGTGTTTATGCAGTGCGAGTATTAATCAAGGATGGAGGTGGAATGATTACAGATGAAAGTTCTTCCTATGAGTGGGAAAATCCTAAATCTCTAATGCCGGAGCAAACATCAGATTTAATTTTCGTGAATGGGGTGATGAATGTTGGTTGCCGCCCGACGGTGGACGGACAGGAGCCTACTCTGGAGGTTCACCTGTTAGATTGGTCTGGGGATTTGTACGGTCAAACCTTGAGCGTGAGTTTAGTGGAGTTTTTGCGGCCAGAACAAAAGTTCGCTTCTTTGGAAGCTCTTAAAAATCAAATTCAAGCAGATTGTGATGTTGCTAGAAGTGTTTTATAGCGAAGGAAGAAGGAAGAAGGAAGAAGGAAGAAGGAAGAAGGAAGAAGGAAGAAGGAAATACAATGGTTTCAGTAATTAACAATTAATAATCAGGGATATGAGAGAAAACATCGATCGGCTGAAGCAAAATCTAGGCAAGACTATAGTTGGCAAAGCGGATGCGATTCGTTTGGTGATTGTAGCGCTGCTTTCGGGGGGACACGCCTTGTTGGAGGATGTACCTGGTGTGGGAAAAACGCTGTTGGCGAAGTCTTTGGCGCGATCGATCGATGGCAAGTTTCAGCGTATTCAGTGTACTCCCGATTTGTTGCCAACAGATGTCACTGGTACTAATATTTGGAATCCTAGCAGCGGGAAGTTTGAGTTTTTGCCAGGCCCCGTGTTTGCCAATGTGTTGCTAGCCGATGAGATTAATCGGGCGACACCGCGTACTCAGTCGGCTTTGCTGGAAGTGATGGAAGAAAAGCAAGTGACTGTGGACGGGGTTTCTCGGACTGTTCCAACACCATTTTTTGTGATTGCGACTCAAAACCCGATCGAATATCAAGGCACTTTTCCGCTACCAGAAGCACAGATGGATCGCTTCACTCTGTCTTTGACTTTGGGCTATCCTGGGGAGTTGGAAGAGTTGCAAATGTTGGAGAGGCTGTCTGATAGTTTTGCGGTGGAAGATTTGCAGCCTTGTATTTCTTTGGAAGAGGTGCAGGAGTTGCGCCGTTTGTGCGCGGCTGTGAAGGTGGAAGGGCATTTGAAGCAGTATATTGTGAATTTGGTGCGATCGACTCGCGAAGACGACGAAATCACTCTGGGAGTGAGTCCGCGAGGTGCTGTATCTTTGCATCGTGCTTCCCAAGCTTTGGCATTTATTTCAGGGCGAGATTATGCGCTTCCTGATGATGTGAAATCTTTAGCCCCCCACGTACTTTCGCATCGGTTGATTCCGGCGGGGGGAAGAAGGGCGAAGACGATTGTTGACAGATTGTTACGAGAAGTTGCTATTCCTTAAAAGCACCGGAATCATATAGAGGAGACGGCAGTGCCGTGTCCCTACCCAAAATAATGTTGTAGGGACACGGCATTGCCGTCTCCTCATTTTCGGCTAATAATAATTCCGATGCTAACGGAATGATATTACCTGTAATCCGAAGTCTGAATATCCTTGAGTTTCGCAGCATATTTCATGCCATATTCCGGGCGACAGAAGCGATCGACTTGAGACTCAAAAAACGCCCGATTTGCCTTCAAATGCTTCGGATTCGGGTCATCCAAAGGATATAAAAGCGCAGTCCGCAATGCTTGAAAGACTGCGGAAGTTACACAATACATCGATCGCTGAAAAGTCACTCCAATTTGATTCAGAATATCATCTTCGCCCCGACACCGCCCTTTGTAGAAATCCATCAAATAAGGTGGCAGGAAGTGCAGCATATCTTGTGCTAGCAAAGTCGGTGGAATTCCCGCCGTACCTACCGGGAATTTGTCTGCATACAAAACTCCGTAGTGGAAGTCTTTTTGATCGTCGGGAACTTCCCTTGCTTGCGCGTTGTAAGATTTAGTACCCCGGAACGGTGAAGTCCGGTAAAATACAGCTTCCACGTAAGGTAAGGCTGCTTCGTAAAGCCAAGTGAAACCTTTGGATTTGGGGATGATTTCGTAGGTTTCACCGTCGATTTGGACGTGGTGGTAAATTGGCCTTCCGGCGATCGCAAATATGCCATTTACCAGGAAATCCATCGCTTGCGGGACTGTGGTAATTTTCCCTTCGTCATACAAGTCCGAAACTTCAAAAAATACCGGGGCCATTACTTCCCAGAACAAGCCGAGATTGCTGTAATAAGACATTTGGCGGCATTGTTCTAAAAACATTTCGGGGAATGCTTTGTGAAGTCCGAGCATGAATGGATCTTTTTTGAAGTAAGCTTTAATTGCGCGATCGGCATTAGCTTTATATTCATCAGTATCCAAGTAAGGATCGAATTGATTCGTCGGCACGTACAAGCCCCGGTGCCAAAGCATTCCTCTCATGCACTCTTCGGCAAATTCCATGTTAATGCGATCGTGCCACAAATGGTGAAACAATCGCGGCATTTTACCAGTTTCTCCCTTCTCCATGAACTCCAAAAGTTCAGGGTGAGCGCTTCCAGTACCGCGCCAGATTCGCAAATCTGCACCGTCACCTGAATAGTGATTTTGCAAGTCTAAATACTCCTGGGGTAAGAAGTATTTAAAGAAAGGAAGCGGGTTTAAAAATACTTGTTCGGCGATGTAAAGCAAATCTCGCCAATAGAAGTCCATCGGCACTGCATAGGCTTTCCAGATAGCGATAATTTGCATCAGATTTTCTGGTGTATCTGGAATCATCGCGCCGCCAGCTTCTAGCCTGTGAATTACATCTGCGAATTCGTGCTTGGAAGGAGGGAGTTTAGTTGCTGGTTTCGTAGGGGTTTGTACCATTTTCAGTTTCTCCTAATCAATAGCAATATTATTTGAACTGTCGATTCTTATTTGCACCGCAAATTTAGTCGTTATTTAGGGAAGAAGAACTCAATTCGCTTCGCAACTTCAGAGCATGAAAAATGCTTAAGACATCATGTTTCCACTCTGGCAATAGCAGTGTCATTGCAATCTCTTCTACAGTATGAATGATGCCAGAAATAATAGCTAGCCAAAGGGGAATTCCAGC
Source organism: Oscillatoriales bacterium (assembly GCA_043742065.1). Lineage (GTDB taxonomy): Bacteria > Cyanobacteriota > Cyanobacteriia > Cyanobacteriales > Microcoleaceae > Microcoleus. The sequence goes on along the minus strand of JAYTZD010000563.1, from coordinate 3,822 downwards.
ATAGTTAAAGCCGAAAAGAGCAACAGTAGCAATGAACAGAGTTATGCCCCAAAATTTAGCGGAGTAGGTATGGTAACTAGCTGGTTTACCATATTTTACCAAGTTAACCATCCACCATGCCAACTGCACAAAAACAACAGCTAGAAGCGGCACTCGAAAGGCTATTACCACATCTCTATGCACTAGCCATGCACTGGCAAATACACAGATATAGAAACAGAGATCAGCCCAACTATCAGCTTGACGTAATTGTGCGGTGCTAACACCGATGCGTCTGGCAATCACGCCGTCGAAGATGTCTGAGAAAAACCCGACTAAGTAACCGATGATGAACCAGACACTGATCGTACCATCAATAGCATCCCACAGCAGAAATGGCGCGATCGCAGCGCGGAGGCCAACCAGAATACCAGGAATGAATTTCATCATCGGCGGTTATAAAATAATGGCTAATGATTGATAAAAAGCATCTCGGATTTTTCTGGCTGATAACTAATAGCTACTTGAGAATGTCTGTCAGCCGGAAGAGTAGCTGCGATCGCATTTGTAGTCGATTCGCTCCACTTTAGCAGCCAAGCAGGTTGAATTCCTAACACAAAAATGATGCCCGCCAAAACCAGCGCCGGTACATTTTCTGTAAAAGTCACTGCTGGGTAATAAGCTGTGGCATTGTCCAACTTGCCAAAACAGGTGCGGTTGAGCAAAATCGCAAAGTAAACTGCTGTTAAACCAGAGGCTAAAATGCAGATTAAAATTGGAATTGGAAAGACCGCAAAACTGCCCTGAAATACTAAGAATTCGGAAATGAAACCTACCAAACCGGGAATTCCGGCGCTGGCCATCCCACCCAAAACTAACAGGGAACTAGCCGTGGGTAAACCTCGCATCGGGTTCATCAAGCCGTTGAGTACATCCAAATCCCGAGTACCAACTTTGGCTTCGATGATGCCTACTAAATAAAATAGCAAAGCTAAAATCAAGCCGTGGCTGACCATTTGGCCGACTGCGCCGATTAAGGCGAGTTTTGTGCCGGCGGCGCAAGCAACGAGGATGTAGCCCATATGCCCGATCGAACTATAGGCTACCATGCGCTTGATATCTTTTTGGGCGATCGCGTTCAAAGCCCCGTACATCACACTCACAGTCCCGATAATCGCTAAACCGGGAGCAACAATTGACCATGTTTCGGGAAACAACTGCAAGCAAAATCGGACTAAACCGTAAGTTCCCAATTTCGCCAAAATACCGCCCAGCAGAATTGCTGTTGCTGGTGAAGCTTCGACGTAAGCATCCGGTAGCCAGGTATGTAAGGGTACTAAGGGAATTTTGATCGCAAACCCAACTAACACAATTGTTAACAATATCAATTGTGTGTTAAAGGGTAAATCTTGAGTATTAATCGCACTGTAATCAAAATTAAAAGAGCCACTCAGCCAAGCAACACCTAAAAATCCTGCTAAAACTAAAAGTCCTGAAATAGCCGTGTAAATTAGAAACTTCATGGCAGCGTATTCTCGCTGCTTCCCGCCCCAAATTGCAATTAACAGGTAAAAAGGAATTAATTCTAGTTCGTAAAACAGTACAAACAGTAGCAAGTTTTGAGACATCAAAGCTCCCGACACACCCGCATTGATCAGCAAAATCAAAGCGTAGTAAAGCTGAGGACGAGCTACCGCTTCGCCAGTGCCATAAATGACTAATAGCGTTAGCAATGCACTTAAAACCAGGAGTGGCAAAGACAATCCGTCAATGCCTAAGTTGTAGCTCAAACCTAATTGTGGAATCCAAGGCAAATATTCTTGAAATTGCAATCCAGAATTGGCTTGATCGAATTGAGTCAGCAGCAAGATATTTAATAGGAAAATAGCAAGAGCAAAAGCTGATGCTATTGAACGCAGGCGCATTCCATTCAGATTTCCGGGTAGGAACCCGACTACAGCAGCGCCCAACGCGGGCAACCAGAGCAAGGCACTAAGCATAATTTAAACGGTTGAGGGTTGACGGTTATGGTTGATGCACTCTTCGACACTTCGTGGCCCCTGAGCGTAGTCGAAGGGTTCACGGCAATGGAGTTAGTAGTTAACAGTTAACAGGTAACAGTGAGTCAAAACTAAAAACTCTTGTTTATCCGCCTACAATCAGCGACAGGCGAGCCAATAGAGGCCAGCTTACAATCAGTCCCAAAAGTCCAACTCCAAACAGAATTGTCAAGGCATAGAACTGAGTTTGACCGTTAACGTTGTACTTGAGGCTTTGCCCGCCAAAAACCGTTGCAAAACCGATGAGATTTACGAATCCATCAACAATATTGCGATCGACCCATGAGACAATTTGAGCAACTAGACCAACTGCAAATATTATTGTCACCCGGTAAAGTTTGGCGGTGTAAAAATCGTAGGCAAAAAAGTCTTGCAGGGCTTGAGAACCAATTCGTACTGGTTTTTCCCATTTCTCATTCAGGTAAACAAATGCTCCTGCACCGATGCCGATCGCACTTGACAAAACTAACAGTCCAGTTACGGTATAATTCAAACTTGCCACAGGTAATAGTTGCCACGCTGCCAAAAAATGCGGAACGTGCAAAGTAAAGCCCATTAACACAGTCATTGGTAAGATGAAAGGCCAGTGAACTTCCGGCGAACGTTCAGTCATTTGCTTTGGTTTTCCACCAAAAACTAAGCCGAAGACGCGCACTAATCCGAAAGCAGTGACACCGTTGACAAATAGGACTATTCCTAACAAGAAAGGGTGAGTTTCCGAAAGTCCTGATGTGAATTCTTCTAAAGCCCAGAAACAGCCGAAGGGCGGAAGTCCAACCAATCCAGCGCTACCGACAATAAAAGATATGGCAGATATCGGACGTTTTCCCCACAAACCACCGAGAGAACGGACATCCTGAGTGATACTGTTCCAAACTACCGAACCGATGCTCATTACCAACAAACCCATTGCTAAGGTGTAGGCAAACATCAATGTTAGGGCGGTTTCGGCTTGTCCAGTACCGACGGCGATAAATACTAAGCCCATGTATGAGCTGACTATATAGGAAAGCGTGCGCTTGATGTCGATTTGGGCGATCGCAATCAAGGAAGCACCAACCGCCGTCGCAGCACCTACAATAATAGTTGTCTCTAGTCCGATCGGCGACAAAGCAATTACCGGCTGCAACTTAATCAAAATCCAAGCACCAGTCTCCACGACTACGGTGTTCCGCAAAATCGTAGCCGGCAGAGGGCCCTCCATCGCCTCGTCCAGCCACAGATGCAAGGGAAACTGAGCGCATTTGCCCATTGGGCCAGCAATCAAAGCCAAGGCCAACAGCGTCGCGACTGTCGGGTCAATCTTCGCAGTCTGGGCCCAAACTGCCAACTCGTCAAAATTCCAAGTTCCAGCCAGCGGCAGAATTGCAACTACTCCCATCAACAGGAATAAGTCTCCTACCCGCTTGGTTAAGAAAGCATCGCGAGCTCCTGTCACCACCAAGGACTGATTGAACCACAACCCGACTAGCAGGTAAGTCCCCAAAGTCAGAACTTCCAAAATCATGTAGCTGAAAAACAGGGAATTGCACAACACCAAGCCGCACATCCCCGCTTCAAACAGCCCCATCAGAGAAAAGAACCTAGCCCAGCCCCAGTCCATTTCCATGTAACCGAAGGCATAAATCTGCGCCAGCAAGTTCAATCCGGTAATCAAAACTGTCGCCCCGACGGTGACACTAGAGATTTCGACGGGAATGGTTAAGTCTAAACCTGCGACATTCAGCCAGGGAATGAACTGCTGTTGCGCTGGCTGATTCCAGATAGCTGTCAGAGCGATGAC
>JAYTZD010000562.1:0-2584 GCA_043742065.1 Oscillatoriales bacterium | reverse complement strand
AGCTGATGCAAGAACCGCGAGCAGTTTTGTTCACTTCTATTCTGGCTTGAAAAGCTTCTTTGAGGTGTGGCATATGGGTGACAGTTAGAATACAGGCGAAATCAGAGGCGATCGCATTAATTGCTGCAATCAGGCGATCGCATCCTTCAGCATCCTGAGTCCCAAATCCCTCATCAATAATCAACATTTGCAAAGCCGTCCCCGCGCGTTGAGATAAGAGTCTCGCCAGCGCCAACCGAATCGCAAAATTAATCCGAAAAGCTTCCCCGCCGGAGTAAGTTTCGTAGGGACGAGTGCCACGGGCATCGGCGATTAAAATGTCTAAAGTGTCAATCAATTTAGTTGCTTTTTTGGAAGCAGCCGCCCGCTGAGTGATAAATTGAACGTGCAATTGATTCGCGCTCAATCTGGATAATATTTGATTAGTTTCGGCTTCGAGTTGAGGCAAAACATTTTCAATCATTAAAGCTTGAATCCCGTTTTTACCAAAGGCTTGACCAAGCTCTTGATAAACTCGCTGCTGGCGTTTTGCAACTTGCATTTGATCCTTTTGAGCTACTAACTGCACTTGCAAAGCTTCCAGATTTTTCTGCTGTTGTTCGAGTCGTCCGAGACTTCCCAAATGTTGGTCTAGCTGCTGGCGACGGCGACTGGTTTGTTGTTCGATCGCACTTATTTGCCCAGTTGGATCAGGATGTTCCTGCAACTGCTTACTCATGGCAGAAAGTTGAGCGCTGACAGCTTGTAACTCTCGATCGCGTACACCGATCGAACTGGCTATTTCATTGACTCGCTGCTGCACTTGCGGGTGTTGCTGAGTTGCCGATCGCAGTTTTTCGGCCCTAGCAATCCAAAATTGCGATCGGCGCATTTCGCTACGGACGTGTTCGTGCTGTTCCAAATTGTAGCCAACTTCGCCAATGTATCTATCTAAAGACAGAATTTTCTGCTGTATTTCCGAACTATTTTTCTGTTGTTCTAACTGCTGCTGCAATCCGACTAATTGAGTTTGCAATTCGGGACGGCGCGCGTTATTTTTATTAAATTTCTGTTGAGCATCTTTGATTTTGGATTGCTGAATCTCCACCCACCGCAAGCGCTTTTCCTCTCCACGAACTAGCGAGTAATTGCGATCGCTATAATTGAGTTGTTGTAGTTGCTGTTCGATTTCTTGGAGTTGGGCATATTCATCGGATGCGTAATCCCCGGTACGGAGAGAACGCTCTATTTCCGCAGCATCTTTTCGCATACTTTGCAAGCGATTTTCATCTTTACCTAGGGCATCCAATTGAGCCTGCAAATGGCTGCGTCGTTCCCGCAATTCTTCGTAGGGGGCTAATTCTGCTTCTAGTTGGCGGAATTCATGTCTGAGAACTTGAATCTCGCGTTCGGAGACGGCTAATTGTTCGCGCACAACCCACAGTTCATTCCAGATTTCCTGCTGTTGGCTGTGATGTTTTTTGACCACCAAATTCCAGTAGTGTTCGTCTAAAGGTCGATCGCACAAAGGACAATTCCCAAAATCGGCATCGCGCACAATCAAATGGGAATTAGATGGCTCATTTTCGGCAAACTTAGAAGCTTGACTTTCCAGTCTCACAGCTTCTTCTACACTTTTTTCGGCTTCATCCTTCCGTAGCAGTTGCAATTTTTGGTCGATTTCAGTCAGTCTGGTTTGATAGTCGCGGCTTTTGGTTTGCAGGTTTTCCAGAAAGTTGTGTCTTTCTCGACCTTTTTCGCTGACTCGCTGCTGGTAAACTCGCTTGTTATCTAACTGCAAAATTTGACTAGCAATTGCCGAGATTTCCTGTTGTAATTGAGGCTGTCGCTGGTGTTGCTGAACTTGTAACTGTCGATTAATTTCCTGCAATCGGGCGGTTAAACCAGCGTGGGCGCGATCGAGCTTAGTTTGCGTCTGCTGTTGCTGTTGGAGTAGGGGCGAAACCTGTAGTTGCAGTTGCTCTAATTGGTTCAGTTGCGATCGGACTGCTTGCAATTGTACCAGCCCTTTTTCCACCTCCGGCTGCTGTTTCAGAACTTGTAAAACATCTTTCTCATCCTGTTCCAAGGCATCTAATTGAGCTTGTAATTGCTGAATTTTGCCTTGGAAAAGACTCAATTCTTGGCGCTGCTGTTCTTGCAATTGCGATCGCTGACTTTGAGCTTGTTGGTGAGCTTTGAATTTGCCAGCTAGAGTCTCTTCTGTGGCTTGCAAGTTCTGGAAATAAGTAATTCCGGTTGTTATTTCATTTCCTTGGATCAGCAGAGCTTGTAGCTCGTTTTGTTGCTGTTTAGCTGCGATCAGTTCTTGCTGCAAGCGGCGACATTCTTGAGAAATGTTAGTATGTTGCTGCTGGTGGCCGGAGAGCAGTGTTTGCCAAGTTTGGCGATTTTGGTGCTGGAGTTGCAGTTGTTGCAACTGTGCTGTATCAATTTGTTGCTGCTGTTGAAGTTCAGTGGTTGCTTGCTGCAATTGGGATTGCTCTGTGGCGATCGCATCTTTTTGTTGCAATTGCTCTTGTGTTGTTTGTAAACTATGTTTGAGCACCTCGACTTGAGCTTTAAACTGTCTCGACTGATCCTT
>JAYTZD010000561.1:0-10322 GCA_043742065.1 Oscillatoriales bacterium | reverse complement strand
CTATTTAATCTTCTACATTTTGAATTTTTGAGCAACAGCTTGCCTATCTTCAAAGGCAGCTACTTTTAGATGCGATCGTTTTTTAGTCTAAACTCCAGTGGATGAAGTATGGGTCATCCGTAATTGTCCAACCATCTTTGATCAAGGCATTTTTAACTGCATTGTGGTAGGTATCTTTGGCAGGCATAGTAAAAACTATTAAACATTACTTGCTCTTTAAATACAGTATAATCCTTAAGAGTCGCTTTCACCCAAAAACAAATAATCTTCAGTCCTCACGAACCTACAGATTATTTCGGCAAAGGCTCCAATACTTTCTCACTACCCCTAGCCGTAACCAGCGTAAACAAAGCCTCATAACGATTCAAAGCTTCCTCAAATCCATAATTCTCAACAGCATAACTTCTGCCTTGCAAACCCAGTGCTTCCAGCTTAGCCGGATTCAAATACAAATCTTCAACCCCATCCGCTAGAGCTTGCGGATCTTCCGGTGTCACCACCACCCCGCCACCACTTTGCTGCACAGCTTTATGAGCAGTACCAGTCTCAGGAACCGAAGCCAAAATAGCCCTGCCACTCGCCAACAACACTTGGATTTTTGAAGGCATATTAAAATTAGTCACCCGGCGCTTTTGTACCACCAAACTAACATCAGCCGCAGCTAGCATTTCTGGCAATTTTTCTCGCGGTTCAAAGGGCAGTAACATGACATTAGTCGCTTTGTAAGTTTCACAATCTCTTTGTAAACGTGCCAGTGCTGTGGATTCTCCCACAATTACAAAAGCGATTTCCGGTATGTGTTTCAAACGAGCCGCTGCTTGAACAACAGTTTGCAAACCTTGAGTCAGGGCAATATTGCCCGCGTAGAGAATCACAAATTTGCCCTGGAGATTGTGAGTTTTGCGAAAAGAGTTATTTTCTTTAGGTAAGGGACGAATAAAATTGACATCAACCCAATTGGGAAGGCAAACTATTTTTTCCGGGGGTACTCCCTGAGAGTGCAATTTTTGGACAAAACCGCTGTCGATGACGCTGACTTGGCTGGCTGTGCTGTAGGCAAACTTTTCTAATGCATCAGCAATCCGAATTAGGATTCCGTTTTTTTTCACCAAACCGACGCGCACGGCTGCTTCAGAGACTATATCCTGAACGTTGAGGACGATCGGGCAACCGCGAATCCAACCGTAGAGAGCCACTGGAACGCAAATCGGCAATGGGGGCATTGTTGAGAAAATCACGTCTGGCCGATCGCCCCTAAACGCTTGAACAGCACTAGAAAACACAAAACTACCATCCAACATTAGTCTGTCTAGCAAGCTAGGGTGAGGGCCATTCACCCGCACGTAGCTGCGCTGAATAGTCACACCTTTCTGTTCTTCGGTGAGGTAGAATTTGCCCCGATATGGTTCATAAATCCGGCGCTGAGGATAGTTCGGCATTCCTGTAACAACTCGAACTTGATGCCCACGCTTAACTAAACCTTGAGCTAGTTCTGTCATCAAGGGGGCAATGCCGATCGGCTCTGGATAGTAGTTATAGGAATAAATCAGAATACGCATAATATTTAGTTTGGAGCAAATTGTCCTGCCACCGCTAGCTTAAGCTAATACCCAGTCAATTATCCAGGATTTAGTTGGGTTCCGGGTGACACCGCAGGGGGCGCAGCCTGGAATTTTCTAGGCTCAACAGAAGCCACCCTCTGTGGTTTGGAACCATCATCAGGTAATGTTTTTTCGCATTACCAAGCAGTTGCGGCGATCGTCAGTACGGATATAACGAAGCTCCTCTGTCAGCTTATGCATAAATAGCAATCCCCTTTCTCCTTCTTTTTCCAAAGGATCACGCGGATCTTGGATAATAGAATGCAGTTTTGCTTCCAGGTCAAAAGGTTGACCCCTATCCCAAATCCTGATTTCTAAGTAATCGGGAAACACTTTTACTTCCAGGTCGATCGGTGTCGTGGGGTGCAAGTTTTTGTGAGCATGGCGAACAGCATTTGTAAAGCCTTCATTCACAATCAGGCTACACTGCCACGACAAATCCTCTGGTAGCAATGGTAGAACAATATTCTCCAACCATTCCTCAACTTGTTTCAAAGCCTCCATGTCCGTTTCAACTTGAAGGTGCAACTCCGTCTTTGGTTGCTGATCTTTCATTTTTCTTCCCCTTGGTCGCCCCCCATCATACTTCGACCAAGGCCAGCAGAAGTGCGTACTTCGACTACGCGGCACCTGAGAAAAGTAGTCCCCGATCGTAGTCGAAGGATCAAAGGGCTTAGGATAAACCTAGTTGAAGGGCTTAGCACAAACTCAGTACAAATAGCTGTACTCAGTTTTGGCTCGACGTGAGCGATCGGCATAGCGGTGGCGGGAGAATAAGGATGGTAAGGTCTTGGCAACATATTAGTTAATTGACATACATCCTCGTCCTTTGATGAGCGAGGATTCCTTGACGCTTCACAGCAACGATGCTCCCTAAGTAGTCTTACCGTCACTCCACGTCCGTTTAGAGTCTCCCAAATGCCCTATGGCGACTTTCGTGTTGTCTGAACAAGCTAAAAACTTGCTTTATGCCTCCAGGATGGACTTTTACCATTGCCCTTGTAGCTGTCTCTACGCCTAACTAATAAATTATCTGCCGGAATGCTTCGCCCTTGCAAAATTAAGATGCACTCTTTTTTTTACCCCCGCCGTACCATTCAGGCCAGCGGTGGGTTATTGACAGATCCTATACGGCACCACTATTTTTGTTAAACAGAACAGTTATTGTTTTCACAATTAGTTTCACGTCATACATCAAGCTCCAATTTTCTTGGTACTTCAAATCCAGACTGATGACATCTTCAAAGTTACGCACCTGAGAACGGCCATTGACTTGCCATTCTCCTGTCATCCCTGGTTTGACATCAAAACGCTGCCACTGCGGTACCTCATAGCGGTCAACTTCGTCTGGAGTAGGCGGCCGAGTGCCGACTAGACTCATTTCGCCTTTGAGTACATTCCAAAATTGTGGCAATTCGTCCAGGCTGGTTTTTCGCAATATCCGCCCGACTTTCGTAATGCGGGGGTCATTGTCATTTTTGAAAAAAGCCCCGGATGCTTGGTTTTTGATTTGGGATTTGAGCGCTTCGGCGTTGGTACACATCGATCGAAACTTCCAAATCTGAAATCTTCTTCCCATCCAGCCACAGCGGGTTTGAGCGAAAAAGATCGGCCCCGGATCATTAATTGTGATCGCTGCGACTATCGGTATGAACAATATTCCTGTAATTATCAAACCTACTATTGCCCCAACAATGTCGATCAGCCGTTTCACGAGCGATCGCACAGAAGGGTGCGTGACGGGTAACTGACTGTCTGCACGGTTCTGTTCAGCGGAGGCTGTGCTAGCAGGAGACGACTCAATCGTCAGCACTTGATCTAGGCTAGTCAGTTCAAATACTGCCATCACCTGCGGTTTGAGACTCCGCAGTACCAAGTCGCTGTCCCGCTGTTTCGCAAATTTGAGATTACTGACTAAGGCACCGATTCCGCTACTGTCGATAAATGTCGTCTGACTGAAGTCTAGGACAATTTTAGTAGGAACGGTGCTTCCAGAGAAAAGTTGCTGGCAGGTTGTCTTGAAGTTTACGGCTTCAAGTACGCTTAAGCGCACGGGGATATGAACAGAGGGAATCTCGTCCAAATATGTTACCCTAAAATCTGCCTCTGGGGTTTGGCTGACCATGAAGTCCTGGTTTCAAATTTCAATCTGATGTCTTTAGCCTATTGTGTCCTAGCCGCTCCGTTTTTACCAAATATTGTTTTAATAAAAAGCTATATTTACACAAACTTTATATTTTAACTAGCAAAGAGGAGAGCCAAGAACTGATTTTTGGCAGCCACACCATACCCGTCAAGCGGGTTGGTGTGTGAATTTTCTCAGGAATTGTACACGTTTTCTGACTGAGAAGTTTCGCGGCCAATTGGTTTGACTTTCGCCTTAGCTTTGGCTGCGTTGCGTTTCAGGGCTTGGAGACGGGCTTCGTATTTAGCGCGCTGCTGCTTTTTAGAAGTTTGCTCGATTAGGGTTTTTAACGCACTACCCAGACTTTTATAGGCATTGGGCAAAGTATAGCCAAAACGGGTAGCGAGGGCGAGGGCTTTTTCATCAGCATCGATCGCTTCTTTTAAGCTTTTCTCTCCGTTGTTTTTCCGATAAAGCCTCCAACCGGAGACACCGCACAGGGATAGGGCTAGTACCAGCAGCAAGCCATCTTGCACCCAAAGTTCGCCGACTGCGCCACCTAAACCGATCGCGAGGGCAGCCATTTCCCAACCATCTCTGGGGATAGTATCGTTTTGGATGCGGGCGACTTCGTGCCAAAACAGCAGATTGCGCTGATCCATTGCTAGCTGCTCCCAGCGGATCAGGTCTATCTGTACTTCTACCTGATCTTTGCCAATTTCTTCGCTGCGGATCAAGGTGGGATTTACTTCTATGGTTTTTTCTACTGTTACCCAACTTTGGAGTTCTGGAGGCAGTATATTTTTCAAGCGCCGGATCTCACTCATCTCGGCTCTTGCTGTGGAGGTTGCATAGGATGTCATAGCTCCGACCTTAAAATTTTCAAAGGGTTAATATGCTTGTATATTCTGGAGTATAGCAAACCTTTCGGGCCTTATATTCGAGCATTGTCGCGGATACTCCCCATCTCCCCATCTCCCCATCAATCGATTTTGGATTTCGGATTTTAGATTTTGGATTGAAGAATACAAACTTCTCCCTATCTCCATCTCCCCATCACCCCATCACCCCATCTCCCTATCTCCATCTCCCCATCTCCCCATCTCCCCATCTCCTACTCAACTTTTTTCTATTTCTTTTGCATCAACGGCTCAATTTCTTGTCGCAACTTCAACCAAGCCGACAAAACCTCTGGTTGAGAAGTTATACCTTTTTGAATCAAAACCACCCCATCTAATACTTGAGCAACCCCGTAAACTCCCTGTCGCAGAGCTTCGTCAGCAAAACGTACTCCCCCCCTAACTCTACCGCGATCGATCGGACCTTTCAAATTATCCTCCTGCAACTGCCACAAATCTAGCAATCCATAATCAACATCAACTATTTTTCCATTTTCATCCTTCATCTGCATCACCTCTAAACGGATGATGTTCCGCCGCCCAGAGAAATGCGAAACTATATAACTGCTAGTGGAAACACTCGCATCCTTTGGAATCGAATTAAAAACAGTCTTTAAATCAGCCGCATGATCCAATTGAGCGCTTAAAGATTGATAAACCCAAGGTTGGATTGAGTAAGGAGAAATAAAATATAAAGCTCGATGGGGATTAGAAGTATAGGTCAGCAGCATTGACAAACCGATACACCCAATCCAGAAACGGTGCAGCCTCGGTTTAAATTTTTCTTGATGTTGCGACCACCATAATATCGTACCGTAAAACAAACCGGGAATTACAGCCAAGGTGTAGCGAGTATTGATGGAAGTAGCAGCCTGATTAAAAACTTGCAACAGTAGAACTGACAAAGGAAAAACTGTCATAATCCACGCGCTGGGAGTAATTACAGGTATAAATGCTAGCGGCAACCAATGACCTAAAAGATATAAAATGCGCCTACTGAAGTTAGTAAACAATACTTCAATTATGATCTGAGGTTGGCTGATAATCGCCCATAGCAGCTCCAGAGTTGAGGGAGTTTCTGTTTTAACAAATTTCCTAAAGTAACTTGCTAAATACAATCTAGAACTATCAACAGAAAACATCGGCATCACTGTAGTAGTTATTAGCGCGACGTAACTAAAGCTGACAGCACACAAAGCGATACCAGTACGCGGGTAACGGCGACTAAAAATCAAATATACTCCGATACCAAATAAACTAATTCCCACATCTTCGCGAGTTCCTAAAGTTAAGGCTGCGAAAATCCAAAATAACACCCAACGCTGTTTTTCCAATGCTAAAAGTAAACTAAATACAAACAAAGGAATTTGGCAGTGTTCGTAGAAGTTGCCCAGCGTCGGCCCGATGACCCCATTTGCTCCATAATAGCTGGCTACAATCATTACCGATATCGGAACAGACAGATAGTGTCTTGCTAAAAAATATAAAACTATTCCCGCAGCAGCGATTAAAGCTACTTGTAATATAATCAGAGTAATAGGAGATGGAAATAAAGCATAAATCGGCATCCAAAGTAAAAAGTCGATGACAAAATGTTGTCCTAAGTGGATGTATGATGGGTATGACAATTGTCTGTCGATCAGCGAGGCGCTGGAGGCGGCTGAAGAAAGTGAACTTTGAAATAGTTTGCCGTGTACACTGTTCCAAAATACTTGGTTAAATAGACCGTGATCGTAGGTGATTAAAAAGCTTTCATAGTTAATTATACTAAAAGTTAAGACTACTGTAAAAAAAGCTGTTGCTATAATCAGAACTTGGCGCAACCCTGTTTGATTTTGCCAGTAGTCTAGAGGTTTGAATTTCATACGTTTTGTGGAATTAGATAATTTTGGTAAGGTTAACTGAAGTTCTTCTTGAATTCGGAAATAGAAATAAATCTTCCTTGAGTTTTTAGTACAGTCAGATATTTTTCTAGTTTGTCAATCATTTTACTACCTGAATCTTTTTTGACGTAAGCGGGGAGTTGAAACTGAGAAATATCGGTGAATTCCCAGGGATGAAAGTAGATATTGAGATACGAGTCTGTTTCTAGGGTTAGCTTAGTTGCTAATTGAATTATTGACAAAGGGAAGTTCTTAAAGCTCAACCAAAATAGTGGAAATCTGATCAAAGGAGTCACTGAAATGGGAAGATTTAGCAGTTTATTCGTATAATATGCAGTTCTGGGTTTGGATAGGTTGTTGTATCTACCGGGGATGTAGGTTGGATTCATCGATGAGTTGTAATCGTAGCCTGCTTTTTCTATTTCTGCATCGTCAATTGGTTGAAGTCTTGCCATCCTGAAGCCAGTAACTTTAGTATTAGTTATGGATTCTAATGTTAGCTTAGATTTTTGTAAATCATCTGGGGAGAATTGGGAGTGGAAAAAACCGTGGGAGGCAATTTCATGTTTTTGTGAAAGTTGCTTAATTATCTCTCGGTGGTGGAGTGCGAAATTAGCAGTTACAAAAAATGTAGCTGTGATATCTAATCTATCTAAAAGTGAAATCACATTTAACAAGCCTCTTTTAGAAACTGCAAATTTGATGTCATCTTCCAGGAGTTGACCATATTCTTCGGGAATGTCAAATTCTTCTATATCAAAGCTCAATAAAATGTATTTATTCATAGTTACCTGCACAATTATTATAACGAATCTTTAGCAAACAGGAGAACATTTTTAGAGAATCTTTAACTATATTTACTTTGGAGATTTTGTATAAGTGTTGTTCGGAAACCCTAGCAGCGATTTCACCGATTGTATATCCTTTTTTCTGCGCTAAAAAAAGTAATTCTGCATCAAATGAAAACCCAGTAATTGTCTGTTGCTTGAATATTTCTTGGGCTGCTTTTTTTTGAAATCCTTTGAGCCCAGCCTGCATATCTTTATAGGGCAGATTGAGAATTTTTCGGGAAATAAAGTTAAATATTTTGCCAGATATTTTTCTGATTAAGGTAAGATTACGGAAGTTTTCTCGATCGAGGTTTCTGCAACCAATTACTACATCAAATTTTTCTAACTTTTCGACTAAAGGTTCTAAATGTTCCAGGGAATAAGCTAAGTCGCCATCCATGAAGCAGATGCAGTCAGCATCTACAGATTCGCTACCTTTTTTGATGGCATAACCTTTGCCTTGGCGATCGCGGTAAGAAATTAGTTTGATATGATATGTTGGAAAGGTTTTGAGTTTGTTCTCGATGATTTTCAGTGTATCGTCCGTTGATCCGTCATTAACAATGATAAAATTGTAGGCATGATTTTTTTGAGAAAATTCTAAAATTTTGTCAAAAGTTTGCTCTATGCAATTTGCTTCGTTGTAAACAGGCAGAATTACTGCAATTTTTATCATTGTGATTGACTGGGACTTTCGCAGAAATTATGCTACCACTTCGGGGAGAAAATCACAAGTACAAAAATTACACGAAAAACTTGGCGTCAGAAATCAGGATTGTCAACTGTGGGCTGGGCTTGCACGATCGGTGCGATCGCCCTAAATTGTATCATGCGCGACTTTACCTAGCTGATGTTTACCGGATAATAAGCGCGATCGCATCTACAATCTAGATACAAAAGCAACTTTGCCACAAAAACCCTTAGCCTCCTACCTCATTCAGTCATAATTGTCAATGGTAAATTTTTTAGTTCATAAATTGCCTGAATATTTTCAACCGATTACCATCCAAAAAAAACGCATCATTAATTTTTTGCTAGCATTCTTCCTAACTTTAATCAGTTATCAAATAATCTTAGAACTAATCACAGTTGAAATTCCGATTTTTGGCTTTCACGATATTGTTGACATTCAAAATCCCCAAGAAATACCACCGCAGCGCAGAGACTTTCCCGGCGACTACAGCCAGCAAAAATTAGAACCTTTTTTAGAGTCTTTAGTTGCCAATAACTATTGGTTTTTGTCAACCCAAGAACTGTACGATTACTTCTTAGCAAGTCCCCAGAAAATAGTGCCTGCTGAATATCGCGATCGCAAAAAAGTCATGATTAGTTTCGACGACGGAAATAAAAGCATTTATACACACTTACTACCTATCTTAGAAAAACTAGAAAATAAGTACGGTACAAAAAATAAAGCAGTTGTATTTATCAACTCTGGCTTTTTCGGAGCAAACAATTCACTCATAAAAAAAGTCAATTGTCAAGACTTGAGAGATGGATTTCAAAAAGGTTTTTATGATATTCAATCCCACGGACTGAATCATGAAAACTTAACCAAAATTTCACTAGAAGCTTTAGACAGAGAATTGTCTCAAGACCAAATTAGATTGAGGAAATGCACCCAAGACTTAGACCCAAATCAAACAATCGCCTCTCACATCGCCTATCCATTTGGTGCAGTCAACACACAAGTTGACAAATACGTTGCTAAATACTACAAATCAGGATACTTGTACAACAGCTTAAAATTAAAACTACGTTTCTTTCCACCCAATAAATACCGAGTTTCTCGGTTAACAGTCAACAGCAAACACTCAGCCAAAAGACTGATAAACTTAGCATCAGGCAATTGGCTGCACAAATTAATTGGCAAGTAAAACAGAATCGGTGAGTGCATTGAAATACACAACATCAGAACCACAAGAGACAGTAAAAAACGAAAATTTTTCGCCAATTGCAGCGCTTTCCAAACGCGCCGACGCACTAGATGCCCTGCGCGGAATAGCAGTTTTAGCAATGGTTTTATCCGGAACAATCGCCCGCAAAACATTACCTGCATGGATGTATCACGCCCAAGAAGCGCCACCCATCCATGCCTTCAATCCTAAATTAGCTGGATTAACTTGGGTTGATTTAGTTTTTCCATTTTTTCTGTTTGCAATGGGGGCTGCTATACCACTAGCTATGTCTCGCCGCATCGCCAAAGGGTGGGACTTTAAAAAAAATATTTTTTCTATTTTGCAAAGAGGCTTTTTATTAGCTTCCTTTGCAATATTTCTCCAACATATTCGACCAACTGTAATCGACCCCAACGAACCAGGCCCGCACAAATGGTGGCTAGGTATTTGTGGCTTTATAATCCTATTTTTGATGTTCGTTCGTTTGCCAACAAAAAAGCTTCCCTGGCTGCGAATAAGCATAACCATTGCTGCTTGGAGTGCTGGAATTGGCTTCGTATCTCGCATCAAATATCCCAATGGAATTGGATTTGATTTCAACCGTAGCGATATCATCTTAGTTGTGCTTGCCAATATGGCAGTTTTCGGATCGATAATTTGGCTGTTTACTCGTTCCAATACATGGTTGCGAGTCGGATTTTTGGGCTTTATATTCGCCATGCGACTAGCATCTCGTACAGATGGTTGGATTAAGTTAGTTTGGTTTTACTCTCCTGCACCTTGGATTTTTCAATTTGATTATTTCAAGTATTTATTTATTATCATTCCCGGTACTATCGTCGGGGATTTGCTTTATCGGTGGATAGAGTATCGTTCGCCTGAAGAGGAGATTTATACTAACTGGAAGAGTCTGCGCTATTTCAGCATTATGATTTTGATGTTTGCTATCAATTTAGTTTTGTTGGTGGGGCTGCAAGCTAGATTAGTTTGGCAGACTTCGCTAGTGACAATTGTGCTGTGTTTGTGCGGTTTAGTTTTGTTGAAAAATCCGGGTAATGTCACAGAGAATTTATTAAATCGTCTTTA
>JAYTZD010000560.1:0-5167 GCA_043742065.1 Oscillatoriales bacterium | reverse complement strand
TTTCCCTACAATTAATTGGGTAGGGAAACGGCACTGCCGTCTCCTCTATGTCATTCTACAATATTATGTTGGGTAGGGAAACGGCACTGCCGTCTCCTCTATATTATTCCGACGCAGCCGGAATTGATATGATATAACATAAAGTGAGTTATTCTTCTAAAAAATTCCGAACCTATGAAACTCCACTCCTCTTTAGTTTATAAAGCAGTTTTGGTGACAAATTTGCTCCTAGCATCTGTCACCACTTTCGGTATTAGTGCTCAAGCCCAGACGAAAATTTCTACTGGTAACTATAAATCTCAATGCAGTTTTTACGGACAAAATCAAAAACAAGCACAAACAATCGGCTGTTCAATTAAGCAGAGTCCAAACAAAATTACCATTACCTGGGATGATGGGTTCACAACTAATTTACAGTCTTTAGAAGATGGTAGTTGGCAATCAATGCCATCTCGATCCAAAGCAGATATAACATTTTATACTGCTACTGGACAAGTATCTAGGGTCGAAATTTACGAAGGCCCAGGTAAAGGCATTCTGGTTGTCAAGCAAGCTTTGAAATAAGGCTAAAAAACCCAGTTTCTCTGAAAGATTCTCTATCAGAGAGATGACCGAATTTTAGATTTTAAATTTTGGATTTTGGATTGAAGATTCAAAACTCAAAATTTAAAAAATTCCCAAGCCCACGAATTTATTCATGGAATAAATCTAAAAATTGAACAATAACCTCCTGTTGTGCCGGAATGATTG
Source organism: Oscillatoriales bacterium (assembly GCA_043742065.1). Classification (GTDB taxonomy): domain Bacteria; phylum Cyanobacteriota; class Cyanobacteriia; order Cyanobacteriales; family Microcoleaceae; genus Microcoleus. Next base: position 4,417 of record JAYTZD010000560.1, on the reverse strand, counting down.
TTGACAGTTGACAGTTGGTAGTTGACGATTAACAGTTAACGGTTAACTTTGACTTTACTATTCTGATGTTAACGGATTTGATATTACACCAGTTTCAATAACAGGCAAATAGCTCATAAACCAGATATCGGTACAAATTCATAACCGTAACTTGTACGCTTTCCTGGTTGAACAGTTACTAACTGAACTGCTCGATTGCGATCGCCCGAAGGCAAAAATCGAATCGCACCAGAAGCCCCTGTTGCCGAAAAATCCGACGCTGAGAGAGCTTGTTGAATCCCGGTACGAGTCGGATTCACCCGTAATCCAGCAATTAAAGCTGTCGCCGCATCGTAGGCTAAAGCTGTGCGCCAATTTACTTCTGCTTTCCAAAGTTGTTTGGATGTTTGCGGAAAGTTGGACTGCGGATCTGCGAGAATGTGCCAAGGAACTGCGATCACCATATTTGTGGATCCCGCTGCACCAATTTGCAATGTTTTAGCCGTATAAGCGCCATCTCCAGCTAATAATTGCAGCCGCTTCGCGTTTATTTGCACTACTTGCAAACCTTGGTCTGTGGTAGCTGAATCAGGTGCTAGCATGATAACTTCTGCTCCTTGGGCGATCGCCTTTTGAACACTATCAGCAGCATTAAAATTAGGATTACCCAAGTCAAATTCTGATACTATTTGTCCTCCATCTCCATAGATAGCTGTGGTGAATTCATTTTTTAATGACTTACTATAATTGCTGCCAGAATTGAAAAATACAGTAGCTTTTTTCTTTTGCAATTTTCCTAACATATAGCGGGAAAGAGCGTTAGCAGCAAAACGATCGCTTGGTACTGTCCGAAATATATTACTACCAACTCCTGAGAGTTGTACTGATGTACTGGTAGGAGAAATTGCTACTAATTGATTTTGTTGATAAATCTTGCTGGCGGCTAAAGTGACATCTGAGCTAAAATGTCCGACTACGCCTAATATTTCCGGTTTTATGGCTAAATCATTGGCAATTTGTGATGCAATTTCTGGGTTATTATCATCATTAGCAATTAGCACTTTTAAGGGAATACCGCTAACACCACCACTTTGATTTAGTTCATTTTGAGCTTGGGCGACACCTCGCAGCATTTCTAGGGCGACACTCAAATCTTTACCAATGGGAACAGCCACAGCAATCATGTAGGATTTTTTGTCGCCAATCCGGGCGTTATTCAGATAAATTAAGGATTCTGGATCGTTGGGATTGCCTTGCAGTGAGGCTTCCAGATTTGAAATGGCTGTGTTATAGTTCCCAGATGCGATCGCCTGTACAGCTTCTTGTTTTTTCTGGCTTGAACCATCTGGAATCAACAATTTTTTGCCTGTGCTCAGACGTTGCCCAATCGACAGTTGTGAATCCGAGGCGTTGGCTGTTGGGGAAGTGCCAGAAATCAATTTTTCCGAAGACACGATCCCTAAATTAATGCCTTTACTTTTTGTGAGCCACCAGATACCTGCACCGACTAGCCCCATCGTAATTACCAAGGATAAAACTAGAATAACTGTTTCGTTTCTTTGGGACATGGCTGCACAATAGTCATCATATTTTTACATTATTTGACAGAAGGAAGAAGGAAGAAGGAAGAAGGAAGAAAGCCCTTCTACACTATAGTCGAAGTGTAGAAGGGCTTTATTATATACTGGTTTAAAAAAGAGTTAGGACGTAAATCAACAAAAACAAAACAATCCAAATAATATCTACGAAGTGCCAGTAAATTTCTGCCATTTCGATACCAGTGTGCTTCACACTTGAGTAGTGGCCTTCGCGGCGACTCCGCCACAGCACACCCAAAATCATGGAGACACCAAGAAAAACGTGCAAACCGTGGAAACCAGTCATCACATAGAAACAGTTAGCAAAGATATTCGCAGTCAAACCGTAACCCAAGGTCATGTATTCGTAAACCTGACCTCCCAAGAAAACAATGCCCATTACTGCTGTAATGGCGTACCAAAGCCGCATTCCTTTGACATCATTCTTTTTAATGGCAGTGTCTCCCAAGTGGATAACAAAACTGCTGGAAACCAGAATAATTGTGTTGATTGTCGGTAACAGTAATTCTACTTCTGTGCCTTCCGGTGGCCAAGATTCTGCACCACCTCGCAATAATAAATAGGTGGCAAAAAGCCCTCCAAACATCAGGGATTCCGAAATCAGAAAAGTCACGAGTCCGAACAGTCGCAAATCTGGGTGTTCTTCGTGATGTTCGATCGCACTCGCGGCCGCTACTGGGGGCACTGACGAGTTGAGTACACTTTCTGGGCTATCAATTGTTGAACCTTGCATAAAAGTCTCCAATATTGAGTATGGGCGGGGGCGGGTTTATGAGATTATCGATTATGGGCAATTATGTTGGTGAACCCTTCGACTACGCTCAGGGCATCGCCCGCCCCTACAAAATTGAACATCATACAATTCCGAATCAGACGGAAATCATATTAGTTACCAATGACAATTGACAACTATCAACTGACAACTATCAACTGTCACCATTTTCGTTGACATCCGATGCAGCTTCAGCTACCAAAACAGAGGTAGAAGATTCAGCTTTTTGATTACCTGCGGGAATCAGGACTCCTAAATGATCGATGTTCGGAACGAAATTATTCATCCCGTAGTCGTAGGGGCCGTGAGTGACAACGGGCAATACTTCCCAGTTTTCGATGATTGGTGGCGAAGCAGTTGTCCATTCCAAAGTTAAGGCTTCCCAAGGGTTGCTGCTAGCTTTGGGGCCGTACATCCAACTCCAAATGATGTTGAAGAAGAAGGGAAGTACCGAAAACCCGAGCAGAATTGAACCGTAGGTACAAAGTTTATTCAACGACTCGAATTGCGGGTCATACATGGCAATCCGGCGGGGCATTCCTTGCAGGCCCAATTGGTGCATGGGTAGGAAGGTGAGGTTGGTGCCGATGAAGGTGAGGACGAAGTGAATACGGCCCCAGGTTTCGTTGTACATCCGACCGGTGATTTTGGGGAACCAGTGGTAAATTCCGGCGTAGAGGCCGAAGACTGAACCGCCAAAGAGGACGTAGTGGAAGTGGCCGACGACGTAGTAGCTATCGTGTACGTGGACATCGAAGGGCGCGGTGCCTAATGTGACTCCGGTCAATCCACCGAAGACGAACATCATTAAAAGCCCGATCGCAAATAACATCGCACTGGTGTAGCGGATTTTACCGCCCCACAGGGTAGCTGTCCAGCCGAATATCTTAACACCGGTGGGAACTGCCACAATTAGGGTGGAAACGGTGAAGAACATCCGCATCCAGGGAGGTGTACCGCTGGTGAACATATGGTGCACCCAAACGAACAGTCCGACTAGGCAAATTGCTAAGCTAGAATAGGCGATCGCCTTATAGCCAAAAATCGGTTTACGTGCGTGAACTGGGATAACTTCGGACATGATTCCGAAGATGGGCAGAATCATCAAATAAACTGCGGGGTGGGAATAAAACCAGAATAAGTGTTGATAAATAACGACGTTGCCGCCTTGGTCTGGTTTGTAGAATGAGGTGCCGAAGTTGATGTCAAACAGCAGCAATGTCAAGCCCACTGCTAATACTGGGGTTGATACCAGTGCGAGGACAGAAGTTGCCAAAATTGACCAGCAAAATAGGGGAAGTTGATCCCATTTCATGCTGGGAACTTTCATCTTGAGGATAGTGACAACAAAGTTGAGCGAACCCAAAATTGAGGATGTTCCTGCTAGGACGATCGACAAAATCCACATTGATTGAGCTGTGTTGGCTGTAATCACGCTCAGTGGCGGATAGGATGTCCAACCAGATTGAGCTCCTCCGAAGAAGAAGCTGCTCATCAGGATGATGCCGGCGGGGGGATTCACCCAAAAGGCGATCGCGTTGAGCTTCGGAAACGCCATGTCTCTAGCGCCCAGCATCAGAGGGATTAAAAAGTTGCCGAATCCGCCGATCGCCGCTGGCACGATCCACAGGAAAATCATGATCGTCCCGTGGTTGGTCAGGAAAGCGTTGTAGAGGTTCGGATCCATAAAGTCGGAATCGGGGGTGTAGAGTTCCGCCCGCATCGCCATCGCCATTAATCCGCCAATCAGGTAGAAAATAAAGGCTGTTACTAGGTATTGAATACCAATTACTTTGTGGTCAACGTTGAAAGTAAAGTAGTCATACCATTTCCAGGCTGTGGGATGGTGGGAGTAAGTATCGCCTTGAATTTTGGGCGGGGTATTTACTGGAAGTTGTGCTTGTGCCATTTGATATGTTGTGAATTTTAATTAGAAGGAAGGAAGAAGGAAGAAGGAAGAAGGAAGAAGGAAGAAGGAAGAAGGAAGAAGGAAGAAGGAAGAGGGAAGATTAATGCCCAATGCCCAATTCCCAATTCCCAATAACTACTGATTAATTACTAATTGAGT
>JAYTZD010000559.1:0-5170 GCA_043742065.1 Oscillatoriales bacterium | reverse complement strand
TTAGAAGCTTGGGCTTCCCAGGGTGGTAGGTTGATTGCTTCCGGGCCAGTGGGGCGCAATTCCCCAGCTTTGGTGCGTCAATCTTTGCGATCGCTCCTGGGAGCATATTGGGCTTTTCCGTTGACTCAGCAGGCGACACCTCAACCCCGCACCCGCTGTCGAGATCTGGCTTGCACTACTTCTAGCAATTGGGTACCTGGGGAACAAAAAAATAGCTCGGTTCAAGGCGGTGTCTTGATTCCGGCTGATGCGAACAGTCAGACTATTGCTACGTGGAAGGACAGTTCTGGTTCCTCGGCTGCGATCGCGACCGATCGCGCTACCTATCTCGGCTGGCGCTGGGGTAGCGACGGTTCGGCAAGTGTAGACACGGCTTGGCTACGGGCCTCGATCGCCCGTTGGGGAGGCACTGTCGGTTCCCCCATCCCATCACCCACCACGATCGCACGACCCACCCCCCTAGCTCCCCCCTCCAGAGTTACTAGCAACACCCCTAATTCAGCGCGTAACGACCTCCTGAGAAGAGTTTCTCCCTCTACCCTCCCCGATCCAGTACCTGCAACTTTTACAGACCCTTCAGATCAGTCCGCGCCGGCCGGTTTGGATGTGCAGCCAAATTCTAATCAGCCGATCGCCAGCATTGAAGCGTATCTAATGCGCCAAGAATTGACAAACCTCCTCGGCAGGTTTGAAAGCGCCCTGACAGCAGCTAATTCAGCCAATACCGCTGTCAATCTCAATGCTGCTAACACTGCTCAACTCGTGGCAGGAAGTAACAGTGGTGGTGCTCCGGTTGCTAGTCGCCCGCCTACTATCCAAGGGGCAACTACTCGGACGATCGCGATCGCACGGCAGGCTTTGCAAAATTTTGACCAACTCCTCAAAGAGCAAAACTACGCCACAGCTAGGAAGCAGTGGGTGGAAGCGCGACAGTTGCTATGGCAAAATTACCCCAAGGAAGGACAGCGCATTGGATCTGAAATTCGGGCGGTTTGGCTCGATCGCGGGACAATCGTGGCAGCGCGATCGGAACAAGGTTTAGCAGCAGTGTTCGATCGCCTCGCCGCCGCCGGAATCAATACCGTTTTCTTTGAAACTTTAAACGCCGGATATCCAATTTATCCCAGTCAAGTTGCACCCCAACAAAACCCCCTCACAGTTGGCTGGGATCCGCTACAATCTGCTGTTAAATTATCCCACGAGCGAGGCATGGAATTGCACGCTTGGATTTGGGTTTTTGCCACCGGAAATAAACGCCACAATACTCTGATTGGCAAGCCCGCTACTGATCCAGGCCCGGTGCTTTCTGCCCATCCTACTTGGGCAAATATAGATAATAAAGGACGCAGACAAAACCCGAATGATGGTAAATTTTATCTCGATCCAGCCAATCCGGAAGCCCGCAGTTATTTACTAAGAATAGTTGACGAAATTGCCAGTCGCTACAAAGTAGATGGTTTGCAACTTGACTATATTCGCTATCCTTTTCAAGATGATAACGCAGGTTTTACCTACGGTTATGGTGTGGCGGCAAGGCAGCAATTCCAGCAGTTAACTGGAATTGATCCAGTCAAAATTCCCCCCAGTGACGGCAATTTATGGCGGCAATGGGTGGACTTTAAAACCAATCAAATTAATACTTTTGTTGCCGAAGTTTCTCAACTTTTACGACGGAATTATCCGCGAACAATTTTGTCAGTAGCAGTGTTTCCCCACCCCGAAAGTCAGCGGATTTACAAAATTCAGCAAAATTGGGAAGTTTGGGCTCGTCAGGGAATTGTAGACTTGATTGTGCCAATGACTTATGCTTTGGATACTAACCGACTTCAGCGCATTACCGAGCCTTTGGCAAAGGAACAAATGCTCGGTTCGGCTTTGATTGCTCCATCGGTTAAATTATTGACACTACCGGAAGTTGTCGCGATCGACCAAATTCAAGCTTTGCGCGATTTGCCGACTGGGGGTTATGCAATTTTTGCAGTCGAAAGTATTAACAGCGGGATGCAGGGATTTTTTAACCGCACTCAAGGGCGGCTAATCCGTTCTACTTCTGCTACTGAGCCGATTCCTTACCGACAGCCGTTTGCGGCCGCTGCTTCGCGGTATACTGCTCTTAAACAAGAATGGAGTTTTTTGTTAGCTAGCAATCAGTTGCGGGTGTCGGAATCTGAACTGAAAGTCTTGCAAAGTCGATCGGCTGAATTAGCGATCGCTTTGAGCAAGTTGGCGGCAAGTCCCACTGCCGAAAATTTAACTATTGCTAAACGATTGTTGGCCAGTTTTGAAACTCAATTTCAATCTTCGATGCGGCTGCATTCTGCCGAAAATAGCTATCAGGTACAAACTTGGCAAAATCGTTTGGATAGTCTAGAAATGCTATTGCGTTACGGCGAAAGAGTAGAGTTAAATCGCGGGTAAATACTGTTAACAGCAATCCTAAATCAGTTGTACAAATATGTAGGGGTAGTGCCAAGAGTGCCTACCCCCACTGATTGGGGCAATGGTTCGACTCCGCTCACCAACCGCCACGGGGGGTTTGCCCCTACAAAAATTACACAATTCATTGATGCAACACAGCTTACTGCGTTTTTGGACGGTTTTGCATCCGGTTTTTAGCAGTTTCCCGGCGCTGCTGCATCAGTTGAGACAATTGGCTGCGCTGTGATGGTGTGAGTATATCTCGCGTTGCTAGCATACTTTCAAATTTAACTTCTTCCAATTGCTGTTTTAATCCCATGATTTGGCGGTGTTTATCGCGGATTTGGCTGGTATTCGCTGTCCCAGACATCATCGTCTGCAATTCTTGTCTGGCTTGACGGACTGCTTGCATTCGCTGGGAAATTTGGTCTTTGTAGCGATCGCGAACACCCTGCATTTTTTGCTTTTGTTCAGCACTCAAATTCAGTTGATCGAACATCCTATTTTCTTTGCCAGCAGGTCGATTTGGCCGTTCATTTTGGGCAATTGTTTCCGGTTCTATGGGATTGGGAACTGCTATTACTGCGGCTGTACCACCGAGGGTCAACATTAAAACGGCTAGGGCAGAAATGCGACGAATTGACATGAAGATTACCTCTTTAAGATTAGTTATTTGTTGGCGGTTCACTGTGATCGCTGACGGCGAAATTAAACCAGTCTGTTTGTGAGTTGTCGCTCGTATTTTCGCTACGAGAATCGTGCAATACATCTTCCCAGTTATTTACTAGAAATGCTTCTAGATGCGCCTTCTCATCTGCGTGAAGTTGTACTGGGACTAGCAGACGATAGCTAGACCAAAAAACTATCAACATCGCTGCAATCGCAGGAGGAAAAGCCCACCGAGAAAAACCGGGAATAATCGATCTATTTTTAGATACAATTAAACTTACTTTTTTCCGGTAATTTTGCTTTGTTTCCGCCTGATCATTCCCTTCTATTGCTGCTAAAAGTTTCAACTCTAAATCTGGTGCAGCTTCAGGAATATTTGGACGATTTAGCTTCAAAAAATTCACCAACTCTTGGTCGCTATTTTGGTTGTTCATAGCTCGCGAACACCTTCTTTTTGCAAAAATTGCCGCACCGCATTTCGGGCATAAAACACGCGAGATTTGACGGTTCCTGCTGGAAGTCCCAAAATTTGGGCTACTTCTTTTTGTGGGATGTCTTCTAGGTCGTGTAGCACTAAAACGCTACGGTGTTCAAAGCTCAATTGCTCCAATCCCCGCTGCACTAAATCTTGATAGTGCAACTGCATCAAATCTGAGGTATGATCCTTGGTAACAACTTGATTCATTTCTGCTTGAGTTTTGAGTTTGGAATCAAAAGAATGCTGTTTGGCAAATGATTGTCTTTGATCGGAAGCCACATTCCAAGTGATTCGATAAAGCCAAGTAGAAAAGTTGTCTTGGTGCTTGAGTTTCGGCAATCCTTTCCACACTCGCAGGAATACTTCTTGGGTTAAGTCGTCAAGAAGTGATGGGCCGCAGAGTTGGTAAAGGGTTGACCTGACTTTGTGTTGGTAGCGTTGATAAAGGTGTCGAAAGCAAGTGCGATCATCGCCCTTTAGACACTCTGCAACTAAGTCTGAGTCGGAACAGTCATTGATTAAAACATTCGCGGGCACAGCTAACACTTGTGAAGTATTCCTCACCAGTTCGTTATCTAAAGGGTTTAGACAGGACAAGTTCAAAAAAGGTTCAATTTATTTAAAATATTATTTTCAACATGAATCCGCTTGGGGTGGAAAACTGTTCGACAAACAGCAACAGGCAAGATGCCTGTTCCACAAAGAGTGAATTTTATTGTGGCCATATGGTTCGCTATGGCGACAAGTCCCAAATATCTCTTCTAACTATTTACAGCATTTTTCCAATAAGTATAAGTTTCTAGACCAATACTCTCTTTGTCTTCATTATAAATCTCATCTAAACATTTGAACAGAGCTAAAGTGTATTTTTTTAATCCCAATTCTGTCAAACTTGTAAGAATTCTAGTCAGCCGCAGATAGTTGTGATTAAATCTTTCAATCCACTCTCTTTTTCTTGATAAATATTCCTCCGATTTAGCAATTACAATTTCTGCGTTTTCCCCTTCGCAGCATTCCAACCCGTAAAAAGCTAGCATGATATTGAACGAGTGAACTAAGCGATTTCTCAACTCTTCACTTGTTCTAAAAGCTTGAATCACCTCATCGTTCAAAGTAGGAGCACTGGAATTAAAGCGACTTTTTTCTCTCAGCGGAAACAGCCACTGAATGTAGTTGTGTACGCATTCCAGTTTTTCATAATCCCACGACCAAATATCCTCGATCGCCCGACCTTGCGAATCTGGCTGCTGACCGAGATAAAATGCTAAAATTTTGTTTTGTTTTGTTGAATTATTCATTATTTTTAATTCCGCTTATTGAGTTGCGAGGGGGCGGGTTTACGAGATTGTTTGTTGAGTGGCAATTATTTTCGGTGAACCCGCCCCTACAGGTTTTTTATAATGTTACTCGACGGTCGGTTTTAGCCGACTTTAGCTATTAGCCAGGGAATTAATTCCCTGGCCACTTCGCCTTATTTACCGCAAAGTTACAAACTCTTCAGCAGTCGATGGATGAATGCCAATAGTCACATCGAAGTCCTTCTTCGTAGCTCCCATATTAACAGCGATCGCCATTCCTTGAATAATCTCGCCGGCATCTTTCCCC
>JAYTZD010000558.1:0-10353 GCA_043742065.1 Oscillatoriales bacterium | reverse complement strand
CACTCCTTATGATATAGAGTCCAAGGCAGTGCCGTGTCCCTACAATGTTATTTTGGGTAGGGACACGGCACTGCCTTGGACTCATTTCGGTTACTAATAATTCCGATGCAACCGGAAACGATATCAGGCGAAGTTCTCTAACGGCGATCGGGAATTTCGGGAGCTGACGCACCTTACTGTATAATCTAAAATCGACTTGTAGGGTGCGTCAGGCAAAGTTCTCTAACGACACCGAAAGAAAAGAAGATTATAACTTTTTGGATAACTCTAATATAAACGTTCGCCGAGTCAAACATGGATAGATTTGAATTTCAGCTAGCAATGCTGCAAAAAGGAGCAGAGGAACTAGAGAAAAAAATAGCTAACTTCACAACAATTATGATGCAGTTAAAAACTACGGCAATTACCATTTGGGTAGCGTTGATTGGTTGGGTTTTTACAAGCAAAATAGATGCGTTGGTTGCCCTAGGATACATTATAATTTTTGGTTTCTGGTTTTTAGAAGCTACCTACTGGAAGGTGCAATTTTATTACATACAAAGATCCAGTGCAGTTACCCAATTCTTGAATAATGAAAGCGCCTTAGATGAAAGTTTTAATATCCGTTCTATACCGGAAGGTCTTGTTCACCCGCTCGGTTCGTTAAAAACACTTAAAATGCCTTCTTTAGGTCGAGCTATCTGCGCTCCATCAATCTATATTTTTTATACCTTTTTGTTTGTTGTTAATTCTATCGTTTGGTTAATAACTCTTAAAACAGCCCTCTAACTGGGTAAGATCCCAATGTGCGAGCGAGCGGACAATATCTTCCATCCCAACGACAATGCAGTCCTTACCCGCAGCTAAACAGGTTTTACCCCAACTAACAAAGCTAGTTCTAACCATTTCCAATAACAATCTACATCTATAAAACCAATTTCTCTAAACCAGCGCAGTTGCGTTTCGACATCGAGCAATTTATTAGACGGATCGTCTGGTGTATCGCTAATCCCAAGTGCCTCTCGAAATTTCTGATGCAAAGCCGGAGTTGCTGAAGCTACGTGCTCCAAATTGCCAAAAATGCCTCCCGGTTCTAAGAGGTTGAAAATCTCCGCATAAAGGGAACGTTTGCGATTGTCAGTTACATGATGGATAGCAAAACTAGAAACTACTGCATCAAACTTGCCCAAATCCGGCAGAGAATCATCAAGATTATGTTCAATTACTGTGACAGTTGAATCTTCTGCAAAGCGAATTCTGACTTTTTCCAGCATTGTCGGCGAAAAGTCGATCGCGACACTTGCAACATTTGGTCGATCGCACTTAAGCAGACCCAACAAACGCCCGTCTCCCGTACCCACATCCAGAATTCGCTTCACAGTTTTCGGCACTTCCCCCAAAAGTACAGCTTCACCTTCAGTGCGATGAGGAATGCGATCGGCCTTAGCAAGATAACACAAAGCGTGTTCCGCCGAAGTCCAAAGATTCACTTGACTCATACTTTTTCAACTCTCATAAATCTCACCGTCTTTGCGAGTAAAAATCCAGCCATTATCGCCAGATTTGGCAATTAAATCATGATCGGGATAATTGACTGAATCATCAGGAGTGCGATCGCCAATTTCCAGATAAACAACATCTGCATTCGAGCGGTTAACTAAATGATGTCCCTCTGCATCCCCAGCCGGAAAACCCGCAGCCATGCCCGATTTTAGCACTTGCTCTCCCGAATTTGCAATCAGAGTAACTTCCCCTTCCAGAACATAGATAAACTCATCTTGACGAGTATGCCAATGTCGGAGAGCAGAACAACTTCCCGGCGCAAGCCTCACCAAATTCACCCCAAAATTATGCAATCCGGCCGCATTACCTAGACGTTTTTTCACTCTTCCAGCCACAGCAGATTTGAATTGCTGGGGATAATTTGAGCCTGTACTTTCTGTGACATTTTTAGGATGAATAATCATACAACACTCCTTCTCTTCTTTCTCTTCCTTTGCGTCCTACCCTTCGGGAACCCCTGCGGGGAAGGCGCCTTCGCGGTTCGTTTCAAAAAATATTGTTTCCATTCTGCCTTATTCTAACGGTTTGTAAGTCCTGGCATCTTCCCGAATCGGTTTAACAAAACGGCTGTTAGCCCGGACAAAACAATATCCCTGCTTCGTAACAATAGGTAGCCAAGGTTTGCCTTGAATATCGGCGATCATCATTTGATTATTCAAATTTCCGCCCACGGCTCGCAAACGTTCTCCCCGCTGAAAAGTCGTCAATATTGGCCACTGCGAAACATTGTGTTTGTTTCTTGCAAATACCTCATCGGCAATATTATGAGCATTTATTTCGACCGATCGAAATCTCTGAGCCATCCGACAATTCAAACCTTGAGAATCCGAGTCAACAACCACCCAATTTGCCTGCAAGTTCCCCCGCTGTCTCGCCAGCAGCCCCGTATAATCTCCTTGCTGATTAGCAACAGGTACAGCCAATGCTAAATTAGCCCATGCTCCTAAAATGCCACCAACTGCCAGAGAAACAATTCTAATTTCTGTTTTCATTATTACAAAACACGCTTTAATTTAAGGTAATTACAATTTTATAGCCCTTGGCAGCTCTCCGTCAATGTCGCATCCCACCTCCGACTCTCACCCCAAGCCCTGAAGAGTGTGTTATAAATATTATTGAGATTCATTAAGAAATATTGCTCAAATGCTCGTTTCCCCCTCTGGCGTAAGCAAACTCAAAGAATCCTTAAAAGAAAAAGTATTCTTTGGGAATGAGCCAACCCCCGAACTCATAGCCATCTTACTTATTTACTTTGTCCAAGGCATCCTCGGACTAGCTCGCTTAGCCGTCAGCTTCTTCCTCAAAGACGAACTCGGCATGAGCCCGGCCGAAGTCTCAGCAATGCTGGGCGTCGTCGCCATACCTTGGATTATCAAACCCCTATTCGGCTTCATGTCCGACGGGTTGCCCATATTCGGCTACCGCAGACGCCCTTACATCGTCCTCTCTGGGCTGTTGGGAACGGCAGCATGGGTGGGGATGGCCACAGTGGTACACACGCCCCTAGCGGCCACAGGTGCGATCGCCCTGAGCTCCCTCTCCCTAGCAGTCAGCGACGTCATCGCCGACTCCCTAATAGTTGAAAGAGCACGAAAAGAATCAGTAACCGACGCAGGTTCCCTGCAATCCTTGTCTTGGGGCGCATCAGCCCTCGGCGGATTAATTACCGCCTACCTCAGCGGTTCCTTGCTGCAACACTTCAGCACCCATACCATCTTTTTAATCACCGCATCTTTCCCACTCATCGTATCAGCAACAGCCTGGTTAATTACCGAAGAAAAAATCAATAAGAGAACCGATTTTGCAACCGTAAAAGACCAACTCAAACAACTAAAACAAGCTGTTAGCCAAAAAACAATTTGGTTACCAACTGCCTTTCTCTTCCTCTGGCAATCCACCCCAACTTCAGACTCCGCATTCTTCTTCTTCACCACCAATGAACTAGGCTTTCAACCAGAATTTCTCGGTCGAGTGCGCCTCGTCACCAGCCTTGCAGCCCTCGCGGGTATTTGGTTGTTTCAGCGCTTCCTCAAAACAGTGCCATTTCGAGTAATTTTTGCCTGGTCAACAGTCATTGCTACTGCCTTGGGGCTGACAACTTTACTATTAGTAACTCACGCCAACCGAGCATTGGGAATTGATGACCAGTGGTTCAGTATTGGAGATAGCCTAATCCTGACAGTCATCGGGCAAATTGCTTATATGCCAGTGTTAGTATTGTGCGCTCGATTGTGTCCTCGTGGGGTAGAAGCAACTTTATTTGCAGTGCTGATGTCCATCACAAATTTAGCCGGAATTATCTCCTACGAAGGCGGTGCAATTATCACGCACTGGCTGGGAATTACCGATCGCAATTTCGACAACCTCTGGCTGCTAGTAGTGATCACCAACCTGTCCACACTGCTACCCTTGCCATTCCTCGGTTGGCTACCCGCTGAAAGTACAGAAAGTGGCGATCCAAACTATCAACAGTCTCTCCCAGTATTGGAACCAGAACTAGGCTGTGCTAAACCGGGCGGACAACATTTCATGCCCGAATATTTTCCCGACTTAGTACCGACAGTAATCTCAGAATCTCGCACAGCAGATAGCAAATGAAGTCATTAGTCATTAGTCAGTAGTCAGTAGTCAGTAGTCATTAGTCATTAGTCATTAGTCATTCTACCAATGCAAAACTTAGAAACTTCCCAATCTCAAACAGCAGCCAAAACCTTATCATACGATCGCACAGACTGGCAACAGGGCTACGAATCCCAGCGCAACGAATCCGATTATTGGATTGACGACATAGAAGGCGAAATCCCCGCCGACTTACAGGGAACCTTCTTTCGTAACGGGCCCGGATTATTGGATGTCAACGGCGAGCGCATTCACCATCCGTTTGATGGTGATGGGATGGTTTGTGCGATCGTATTTTCCGAAGGGCGCGCCCACTTCCGCAACCGATTCGTCCATACCGAAGGCTATTTAGCAGAACAAACTGCCGGAAAAATCCTGCACCGAGGCGTTTTCGGTACACAGAAACCAGGCGGTTGGCTAAATAACATCTTTGACCTGAAAATCAAAAACATTGCCAACACCAACATCATATATTGGGGCGGTAAACTATTAGCACTGTGGGAAGCAGCAGAACCCTACAGACTCGACCCTTGCACCTTAGAAACCATCGGTTTAGATAGCTTAGACGGCCTATTAAAACCCGGTGAACCCTTCGCCGCTCACCCCAGAATTGAAAAGGGCAAAAATGGAGCAGGAGACACACTCGTCAACTTTTCGGTCAAACCAGGTTTGTCGAGTACAATCACCATTTATGAGTTCGATGAAAGCGGCAAACTTTTGCAGAGTCATGCTCATACAATCCCTGGTTTTGCCTTTCTGCATGACATGGTAATTACCCCAAATTACTGCATATTCTTCCAAAATCCTGTCTCCTTCAATCCACTGCCTTTCGTATTAGGAACGCGGAGTGCAGCCCAGTGCATTCAATTTTCGCCAAAGAAGCCGACGCAAGCAATTTTGATTCCTCGCAATGGTACTGACGAGGTGAAAATATTAGAAACTGAACCTTGTTTTGTGTTCCACCACTGCAACGCCTGGGAAGAAGCAGGCGAAGTTTTTGTAGATTCAGTTTGTTACGAATCATTCCCCAATGTTGGGCCAGATGGAGACTTTCTAGAAATTGATTTTGATAGCCTTCCTGCTGGTGAATTGTGGCGATTCAAGTTGAATCTGTCAGACAACACTGTGGAACATAAAGTGATTGAAAGTAGATGCTGTGAATTTCCCACTTTGCATCCAAATTATGCTGGACAACCTTATCGGTATCTGTACATTGGTGCTGCTGATTCTCCGACGGGAAATTCTCCTTTACAAGCTATTCTGAAGGTGGATTTTTTGACGAAAGAGCAGCAAATTTGGAGTGTGGCACCACGCGGGTTTGCCGGGGAACCCGTTTTTGTGCCCCGTGGCGCGCCTGACACTGCAACGGCTGAGGATGATGGTTGGTTGCTGATGTTGATGTATGATGCGGCTAAACATCGATCGAGCTTAGTGATTCTAGATGCTCGTGATATCACTAAAGGGCCTGTGGCGCGGCTACACTTGAAACATCACATTCCTTACGGTTTGCACGGCAGTTTTACCTCAAGTGTATTGCTTCCTTAAAGGACTTTCATGTGGGTGTGGGCGGGTTTATTTAGATTGTCAATTATTGGCTAATCTTGTTGGTGAACCCGCTCCTACAGAATATTGTATAATCATAATCAATGCAAATTGTCAATAGAAAGAATCTCCAAAAAATACTTATTTTAATTTGCAATCTGAGCCTAGTTTTTGCAATTACCTTATCTATTTATCCTGAAGTAGCCAATGCCCAAGAGCCTTATAGCCCTTCTCCAGATGGCTATCCGGCTCCCCAAGGCTTGGTTGAAGTGAAGATGACTGCGATTGGAATAGATCCACTTAAAAACGAATTAGAAACTCGCTTAGAATTTGAACTAAAAGGCATTTACAAAAAAGGGCCGACATACCCATCTCAAGACTTATTGATGACAGTTAATGGTGCAAATATAGAAGATTCGGAAATTACTTTTAAAGAAGGTAAGCCGATGATGTTTCCTGCTTTAAAGTTCAATTTAGTTAAGGGGAAAACTAATAATTATCCTTTTGATAGACACATTGCTAGAGTAGCTATTTCTATCGATCCACTGCCTTCTATTCGGAAAAAATTTGCTCCTTTTGAACTCAAGCCTGTACCACTAAAATTTAAGTTTCATGCAGATGTTCCAGGGTTTGATATCACTTACAAGCCTCTGGAAGAAGATTCTTCTATCTTTATTTATATAGATGTTTGTACAACGCGATCGCTCTCAGTGAAATTTTTTGCTTTAGTGATTATAGTGATTATGTGGGTGTTGTCAATTATGGCATTGTTACTAGCATTAAAAGTGATGAAATCGGGTAAGTTACCGGAAATTGGAATGCTGAGTTGGACGGCGGTGATGCTGTTTGCTTTTCCCGCAATTCGCAATTCTCAGCCGGGAGTACCACCAGTAGGAACTGCGAGTGATTTTCTGTCGTTTTTTTGGACGGAAATTATTGTGGTGGTGGCGTTGGTGATTATTGGTAGTTGTTGGTTGAAGCGTTATCATCCGCCAATTGAATGATTTTAGATTAAATTATTGAATTGCTTCCAATAGTTAGAAATCAGGAGACGGCAGTGCCGTTTCCCTACAAGATTATTTTGTGGTAGGGACACGGCATTGCCGTCTCCTCAGTTACTACTTTACTTCCAAATTCTCAATATCTTTGGTCGGTATTCCCAAGCCTCGCAAAATACTAAAAGCCATAATTCGATAGCCCGATGGATTTGGATGTACTCCGTCTGCTGCTAACAAATTGAGAGTTTTTCCGGCGTGTCTTTGAAAAGTGCCGATAACTTCGCGAAATGGTTTATTCAAATCAATAAATAAGCATTGATTCTGTAAGGCAATTTCTCGCATGGCGACAATATATTCTTGTAAACGCAAGTTTTCTGGGCCGTCGAGAACTTCACGAATCGGAGTAGGAGAAAGTAGGGCAACTCGGATTCCGGCTGCTTTTGCTGACTCTGCCATTTGGGTTAATTTCTGTTTGTATTCTGCTAATCCTACTCCTGTGAACAAGTTTCCTTGAGGATGAAATTTATTATTTTGGAAGTCAAAGAAAGCTTGCCAAACATCGTTGACTCCGACATTAATCATCACTAAATCTGGTTTTTTGTCAATCACATCTTGCTGGAAACGAGCTTGCATATCAGTGGCTTTGTTGCCGGAGATCCCGACGTTGATAATTTCGATTTTGCGATCGGGATAAAGACCATTTAGATAGCGCTGCAATAGCCAAACGTAACCTCCGGGGTATTTGCCGGCTTCGGTGATGCTGTCGCCAATGGTGACTATTCTGCGTTTGCCGACGAGTATGTTCTCGATTTCTGGCGGTAGACTAGCTTGGGATGCGGATTCTTGAAACATCGGAATTAAGGTGTGAGGAATGTTGATAAAAATCAAAGCAGCAATTACTGCGGTGGCAAATCTGATGACTATTTGCTTTAATGGAGGTTTGGGGCGTGGCGATCGCACTTTTGGAGACATTACGCAGTTTGTATTAAATTGATGCTTGAGGAAATTGTATGATGAAACTACAACAGTTATTACAGTCCAAGCGCGAGGATATTCTGGCGGTGGCGCTGCGACATGGGGCGTTTAATGTGCGGGTGTTTGGTTCGGTGGCGCGGGGCGAGGAGACTGAGACTAGCGATATTGATCTGTTGGTGGATTATGATTTACAGAAAATTTCGCCTTGGTTTCCAGGGGGGCTATTGATGGATTTGCAAGATATACTAGGTTGTAAGGTAGATATTGTGACGGAACAGGGGTTAAGTCATTTGATTAAGGATCGGGTTTTGGCGGTGGCTAAATCTTTAGTTAATTTTACTTTAAAGGAGGCTGTATGATGACTTTACAAGAAATTATTGATCAGGTTCAAAGTTTATCAATAGAAGATCAAGATCAGTTGTTTGAGTTGATCCGCAAGCAACGGATTGAAAATCGGCGGGATGAAATTTTGGCTAATGCTCAGGAAGTTTTTAGGGCTGTAGAGACGGGAACAGCTATGAGAGGAACTTTTGAAGAGTTGAAGTCATATTTATTGGAGGATGAGGAGAAAAATTCTGATGGTTTCTGGGATATGGCATTGAAGTTTAGACAACTAATGAAACAAGAAGGAATTATTTTTGAGGATGCCGATTTTGCTGATTTGCGCGATCGTTCAGTGGGCCGGGAAGTTGCTCTATGAGTTTAAAATATTTATTGGATACAAATATTCTCTCGGAAGTGACTCGCCTAGAGCCTAATGTTAGCGTGACTCAAAAGCTTAGTGAACATCAACGAGAAGTTGGGACAGCAACCGTGGTCATTCATGAACTTTTATATGGATGTTTGCGTTTAGCAGAATCTAAAAAAAGTCAGTTTCTTTTGGCTTATATTAGTCAAATTCCTCTAAAAATGCCAATCCTTGATTACGATCTTAAAGCTGCACAATGGCACGGACAGGAAAGAGCTAGATTATCTAAGATAGGCAAAACTCCTGCATTCGCTGATGGGCAGATTGCGAGTATTGCTTACTGTAATAATTTGGTTCTAGTGACTAATAACGTTTCTGATTTTCAAGGTTTCGATGGTTTGAAAATTGAAAATTGGTTTGTTAGCTAAGGTGGGATATGAGTTATGATAGAAACAGGACTTACGCATTTCAAAGTAATTCTTTTTTGCCCATGAGCTCCGACCTAGTTCCTCTCCTTCCCAAAGTATCGATTGGCCGCCGCGCTGGTGCTTTCTGTATCGATGCGATCGCGGTTGGGCCGCCCAGTTTGCTTCTTGGTACACACCCGATCGCCCAAATCATCTTTTTTGTCCTACTCTGGCTGATCATGCGAGTAGCCATCGTCAGGAAAAATAAAGGTCAAAGTCTTGGCCGCTGGGCCGTAGATATCAAAATTGTCGATCCCAGACTCGATCGCACTCCCGGCCTCCAAGAACTATCCAAACGCGAGGCTTTGTTGGGAGGCTGCGCTGCTTTAGCCTTCGTAGCCCTGGGGGGACTCACATCCACTAATGCGGGCGTTGTGTTGCTGATGTTGCCCCTGGCGATCGACTGTAGCGTTGCCTTCACCGACACCGCCCGGTTTCCGCAAGCTTTCCACGATCGCCTCAGTGGTACGATCATCGTCGGCACTCGGCGCGGCTACTCCCTGGACATCAAAGTCAAAAGATTGCTTGACCAAGTGCAGAGTAATGTGAGAAGATAATAAATTGTGTTTAAATTAGTCGAAATTTATTTAGAATTATGGCTAAAGGCGTCCGCATCATAATTACCCTAGAGTGTACTGAGTGCCGAACTAACGCGAGCAAACGCTCCAAAGGCGTGTCTCGGTACACTACTACCAAAAACCGTCGCAACACGACGGCCCGGCTAGAACTCAAAAAGTTCTGTCGCCATTGCAACCAGCACACGAATCACAAAGAGATCAAATAGTCATTCAATTTTGGATTTTGGATTTTGGATTTTCGATTGCGGAATGACAATAGTCAACGAACAACGAACAACAAAAAACAGAAAACAGAAAACAGTCAACAGTCAACAGTCAACAGTCAACAAACAATCATGACTTACTTTCGCCGGCGTGTATCGCCAATCAAACCAGGAGACCCGATCGACTATAAAGACGTCGATTTGCTCAAAAAATACGTCACAGAACGCGGTAAAATCCTGCCCCGTCGGATTACAGGCTTGACAGCAAGACAGCAACGAGACCTGACCAGAAGCATCAAAAGAGCCAGAATTGTAGCTTTGATGCCCTTCGTAAACCAAGAAGGCTAATCGGATTTTGGATTTTAGATTTTAGATTTTGGACTGGAATAGAAGCTAGGCGAAAGTAACGTTTTTACGTGATTTAACCAGAAAAAATACAAGTCTCCAAAATCTAAAATCCCCAAGTCGAAACCTGATAAGTCGCCAATGTAAAAATCTAAAATATAAAATATAAAACCGGCAAGTGGACAAGGGAACCTTAGTAGAATTTAGACTGCACGGCGACCGCCGTCTAGCTGTTGCCGATCGCCCCGACGGCAAAAAAAACTGGGTGTTGGTAGACGAAAACAGTCAACCGCACAGCATACCGCCTAAACAAATCACCTATGAAATTGCCGGAGAAACCTACAAACCCTCCGATATTCCAAAATTTCTCAAAGAAGTAGAAGTTTACTCAGATCC
>JAYTZD010000557.1:0-1145 GCA_043742065.1 Oscillatoriales bacterium | reverse complement strand
GATCCCCCATATTCGGACAAGCAGGATAGCCGAAACTATACCGCGAACCGCGATATCTCTGTGCCAGCATATCGCGAATGTTATCCGGTTCTTCGCTAGCAAATCCCAATTCCCGGCGAATCCGCGCGTGAGTCCATTCTGCTATTGCTTCCGCCGTCTGTACCGCTAACCCGTGAAAATAGAGATAATCGGTATATTGATTGTTAGCAAACAGCTTTTGTGCATACTCTGTCGCAATTTCTCCCACCGTCGCTACTTGCATCGGAAATACATCGATTTTACCTGATTCTTTCGGTGCGAAGAAGTCAGCAATGCACATTCTGCGCGCTGATTTTTGGCGGGGAAATGTCCATGTTGCGGCCACAGGCAAGATGCCTGTGCCACTTTCTTTTGCAGCCACAGGCAAGATGCCTTTGCCACTTTCTGTTGTGGGGTGGGCATCTTGCCCGCCATTGATTCTTATTGGCCCGCCCTTCATAATTTCGGGGTCATACAAATGCAAGGAATTGCCTTCAGACTGACAAGGAAAATACCCGTAAATTGCTTGGGGATGCAATAGCTTTTCAGTGATAATTTTGTGTTTCCACTCTTCCAATATGGGATAAACTTTCTCAGCTAAGAAAGCGTCGTATTCTTCCCGCGATTGGTCTTTAGGCTTGCGGAACTGCCACTGTCCGGCAACTAAGGCTTGCAAATCTAAGTGCCAGATAATCTCTTCAAAGGGGATGTCTTCGGGCCGCAATAACTGAGTTCCCCAAAAAGGTGGAATTGGGCGATCGATATCGATGTCAACTGCTTCTGAACGCCTTGTATCTATCACAGTCGGAATTTCTAGTTTGGCTGCTTTCTTGGCATCCTCAGCAGCTATTTCTGCGGAAGTCTTAACTGATTTAACTGCGCCATTGCCATTTTCAACTTCATCTAAAAATCCTTGGAAATCTTCCCAGTTACCAGCAGATTTTGCTGGCATCAGTTTCTCCATAAAATTCAAGTCTGAAAACGCATCTTTGCCGTAAACTACTCTACCTTTGTAAGCATTTTGGCAATCTTCATGGACAAATTTGGGAGTCAAAGCTGCACCACCCAAAATTACCGGAACCGTAATTCCTCTCTGGTTAAATACCTCCAAGTTTTCTTTCATAAAT
>JAYTZD010000556.1:0-1147 GCA_043742065.1 Oscillatoriales bacterium | reverse complement strand
GGACACGGCAGTGCCGTTTCCCTACGGATATAGAGGACACGGCAGTGCCGTTTCCCTACGGATATAGAGGACACGGCAGTGCCGTTTCCCTACAGATTATATTAATTCCAATGCTACCGGATTTGATATCAAAAGAAATTTTTTTTAAACAACAGGTGTATTACTTCATGAATGAGATGCAAGGCGATCAAGGTTTTTCTATGTACAGGATGCGCTGGGTTGGCTACGGTCTATTAATTTTGTCATTATTAGATACGATCGCAGTTCTGACTCCAGCAAACTTTGGCATTCGTGCTTGGGAATTACAGACTATTGGCGCGATAGTTGAACGAGTACCAGTTCCTCTATTGGCAATGGCATTGATATTTTTTGGAGAAGGTTACGATCGCAAACGTTTGGAAGAGATCTTTTTAAAGATTTTATCTTGGGCTTGTCTGTTGCTGGCCCTGGTATTTCTGTTAATGCTGCCCTTGGGTATTTTTGGGGCGATTTCCGTCAACACCCAAAGCAGTAACCAAATTACCAGTCAAGCCAACCAACAATTGGCTCAATTGCAGCAAGTTGAAGAACGGCTGAATAAGGGTACTCCCGAAGATTTGAAAAATTTGGGGGCGGAATTGACTCGGCTGGGAGTACAAGCGGATACGAAAAACCCCCAGGAATTGAAAAGTCAAATTCTGGCGAGAATTACTCCAGCGAAGGAAAGGTTGCAAGCGCAAAGTACAGCGGCTCAATCTAATCAGCGCTTGGGGCTATTCAAAAATGCGATTAAGTGGCTGTTGGGCGCTTTAATTTCTAGCGTTTTGTTTTTTATGATGTGGCGCGGTACTGATTGGGCTAGACAATAGTTTCCGATGCGATCGGATTTAATATTATCTACAATCAGGACACGGCAATGCTGTTTCCCTACAATTAATCGGGCGATGGTTGCATCCCAGCGATCGCACAATCGATTATTTTGCAGTAGGGAGACGGCACTGCCGTGTCCTCCGTTGCCTTAGATAAGTCGGAAATCGTTAACTCCGATTTGTGAAGCATTCACTCCGATTAAAGATGCGATCGCAATTCCATTCACTTTAATCAAAGTATTGTTATTACTCTGACTAATTTCCAATTGGTTGAAATTCAAGCCACCAGACAATCCTAA
>JAYTZD010000555.1:0-10363 GCA_043742065.1 Oscillatoriales bacterium | reverse complement strand
GTGTCGGTGTCGGTGTCGGTGTCGGCTTCGGTATCGGTATCGGTTTCGGTGTTGGCGCAGGTGTTGGTGTTGGAGTAGGTGTTGGTGTTGGTGTTGGCGCAGGTGTTGGCGTGGTTGAGTTAACTTCCCGCGTCAGCCCAGAGACAATACCCACGGCGGAACTGCTATCGCCCGTGTTGTCCGTAGCGGTATAAGTGAAATTTGCTCCCGTGAAACTGGTACTAGACTGAAAAAACACCTCAGTAATTTGAGTCGGCGTCAAAATTTGACCGAATGTAATCGGCACTCCGCCACTCGTTGGATTGCCCAGAAACAATGTACCTTCCTTGGGTGGCAACACAGTATTTATTGTGTAGGAAACCACCTGGCCATCAGGATCGGTGCCTCCCAACCCAGGGATTTTCAGAATACTGTCGGGGAACAAACTCACACTAGAGTTATTGGTGACGGGCGGTTGGTTAGCCGGAAGCGGTAACAGGCTGGCTGTAGCAGGGGCGGGACTGATCGCACCTCGGCTGTCTGTGGCGCTGTAGGTCAAACTAGCCCCGATGAAAGTGGGTTTTGCCTGGAAAAATAGCTGGTTTATTTGATCTGTAGTCAGGACTTGACCCGCTGTAATCGCTACTCCGCCCTTGGCTGGATCGTCTAAGAAGAGGATGCCTTGGTTGGTTGCAGGAAGGCTATTGATGGTATAGGAGGCGATCGAATCATCCGAGTCGTTGGCCTTAAGTCCAGAGAGTTTGACGGTAGCGTTCGGCTTCACCGAAGTATCGGTGTTGACAGGTATTGGCGGTTCGTTGAACTTCGGTAAACTTAGAGAAACTTCAGATGCCGGACTGCTGCTGTCGCGATCGTCCTTGCTGCTATAAGTAAAGCTTGCCCCCGTGAAACCCCCTCCCGACTCGAAAAACAACTGGCTAATTTGAGTCGGTGTCAGAACTTGACCAGGTGTTACCCGCACACCCTGATTTGGATTGCCCAGGAACAACACGCCTTGATTGCTTGACGGCAAAGTATTGATAGTGAACGAAACAATCGTTCCATCTGGGTCTGTTCCTCCTAGGCCACTGATGGGTATGCTGCTTTTGGGCGGTATTGTGGTGTTGTTGGTGTTGGCGATCGGCGGTTGGTTGGGAGTAGGCGTAGGTGTCGGCGCAGGTGTCGGAGTAGGCGTAGGTGTCGGTGTCGGAGTAGGTGTTGGCGCAGGTGTCGGCGTAGGTATTGGTATTGGTATCGGGGTAGGTGTTGGCGCAGGTGTCGGAGTAGGCGTAGGTGTTTGCGTGACAGTCGTCCTCACAGTCGCATTTGGTTCCGAACCATTGTTGTTGTTGAGGTTCGGGTCAAGAGTGACGGAGGTACTTTTTGCTGTGTTGCTGATGGCAGTCACGGTGGTTGGGGTGACAAAGCCGATCGTCCGAATTACCGTAGCACCATTAGCGATCGCCACAGCCGGGAAAGTTACAAGCCCAGTCGTAGCGTTATAAGTACCCTCATTCGATGCCGTAACTCCCGTTAAACCAGGAATAATACTGTCAGTGATCGTGACTTGATCCGCCGTGTTTGGCCCAACATTTCGTGTACTGATTGTGTAACCAACTGTCGAACCCCCAGCAGCATTCGTAAACCCGCTTTTGGTGGTGATGACATCCGCACTGATTAGAGTAGTCGTAACTTGAGAACCCAGTGCAGTACCGTTATTGTTTTCAAGAATCGGGTCTAAAGTAGATGACGTACTTCTTGCTGTATTGCTGACACTGCCAGAGTTCGGCGCGACGAAGCTGATGGTGCGAGTCGTGCTCACAGCATTAGCCAAGGTGACAGCCGGGAAAGTCACA
This sequence comes from Oscillatoriales bacterium, assembly GCA_043742065.1. Lineage (GTDB taxonomy): Bacteria > Cyanobacteriota > Cyanobacteriia > Cyanobacteriales > Microcoleaceae > Microcoleus. The sequence continues at coordinate 8,528 of JAYTZD010000555.1, read as the reverse complement.
ATCCCAGTCCCCGTATTATAAGTCCCCCCATCTGATAGGCTGACCCCCGTTAAACCAGGAATAATGCTGTCAGTAATTGTGACATTATCTGCTGTGCTTGGCCCAATATTTCGTGTGGCGATCGTATAACTAACCGTTGCACCAGGTAGAGCATTATTAGGTCCCGTCTTTGTAGTCACAACATCAGCAACAGTATTCACAATGCTAGTTTGGACTTGAGAAATATTTTGCGAACCATTATTGTTAGCTTTATCCGGGTCAAAAGTGCTAGAACTGCTAAATGCAATATTAGTTAAAGCTGTGTTCAGTGTTGCCGGAACGATCGCAGTGACAGTGCGAGTAGTGCTAGCTTGATTAGTCAGAGTCGGAATCACCGGCCAGGTGACAGTCCGCGTTGTGGGGTCATACACACCACTATTATCAGCGCTAACAAAACTCAAGCCCACAGGCAGCGCATCTTGAATCAGGAGACTTTCAGCATCGTTAGGCCCATTATTAGTAGACGTAATCGTGTAAGTAATCGTGCTGCTGGGTTGTGCAGACAACGGCCCTTTTTTTACAATAGAAACATCAGCCACCAGTGTAGGCTCATCTATCGTTTCAACAATTACATCGCTGATTTCATGAACATTCGTATTTCCCCCCGTCGCAGCAGCAAAACCAAACTTAAAAGTAGATGGAACTGCTCCATTTACTACCGATAAATTCGGTATATCAATCACCGTCTCGCCCGGCTCAAAAATATCATTTTGATTCAAATCAAAATAAACCGTAAGACGATTAGGCGTTGCCGAAGAAGGCGGAAATAATATGACTTGGACACTTCTTTTTGCCTCAGCGCGAATGCTTGTATCCTTGTTGTCTATGCCGATCGCGATCGAAGTATTAGTCAAAAACTGATAAGACGTGCTTTCCCTACCTCTAACTCCTACCGCATCAGGCAAAAGTCCCGTACCACCCACACGCCCTGCTGTAGGATTAGAAAAATTGCCATACTCATCCAATCCAACACCTAAATAACCCCCTTCAATACCCGGTGACGGTGAATTGACTCTAGTATTCTGAGCATAGCCCAGAGAACCACCAAAACCCCCAGCCCTTGTTGGGGTAGCTGTTCCGTCAATCAGGAAAAAACTAATGCCATCTGCACCAAGCAGAGAAAAATCCGGCGCAGGCAAAGTACCTCTGTTATAGGCAAAGAAATTAAAACGAACCTTCAGCCCCCCAGTCGCAGCAATAGGGTTGTTATAAATCACAAAAGTCTCTCGGTTTTGGACTGCTGGAGTCAATTTCAGAACCCCATTGCCCTGAGTATCCTCGCCTAAACCTGGAAGTAAGCCCGATACTGTTCCGCCAGTGAGGCCAGGGATAGATTGCAAGTTAGCTGGAATGCTGCTAGTGGAATCGTAAAGCGCCCCTTCAGTTCCTCGGTAGATCCAAGGCCCCAGCACTGTACCGCTGCTGAAGCTCTCCGCCACCAGTGTTGCTAGGGTGTAACTATAGGCTTCCCGCACCTCTGATTCAATGGCGATGTTGGCCTCTATTTGCCCGATCGCAAATTCCAATTCCCAGTCACCACCAAGTGCCGCACTCCCCGTCAAATCATCGGAAGCTGCAATATCAGCACCAGTAATTTCGCCCAGTCTCCGCACAAAAGCTTTACCACTTTCCCCTGCTGCGATGCTGCATCCCAACAACAAAATATCCCCTCTCTCGCCGAGGGATTTTCCCCACTGTTGCAACAAATAGCTATAGCTTTCTATGTTATCGCTGTTAAGTTCGATCGACCCTAGTTGCAGCCCTGCCGATCGACCATGAGAAACTATCTGAATGCTCTCCAAATCGCTCCAATTAGCCAAAATCCTAGTAATTTGCTCGACTCCATCCTGCCTCGAATCAAGGAAAAATACCTCTGTACCGACTGTTGCTCCTTTTGCCAAGCGATCGTTGTGTTCTACTCTCGTATCGATAAAAAGTAGATTTCTTAGCAATAAATTAGTAGCTTTAATTCGGGAATTATGGTCGATAATTTCGGTGTGGCTACCGACTTTTTGGGTAGTAGGAACTTGTTTTTCGTAGATGCTTTTCATGATTTTATCAACTCACAATTGGTAGAGAACACACTAATTATTGAAAACGGAATAATCTCAGACTTAGACAATTAAATTGGACAGTTTTACACTCAGTATTTTGACTGCGGGAGTGATGAATTGACTGATTTCAATCAACATGAATCCCTGCTATCTTGATATTTGATAGCATTGCAATTATCACCAAACTAGAAGCAAGGTTTTAAAGGATGAAGCCCAAGGCTTGATCTATGGCTTTGTGTTTTGTCTTTTGCTTTCTGTCTGCGAGTGCATCTGTTCAACACAGATCTCTTACATCCGGGAGTAGGCAATAACAGGAATTCTCAAGAACTTTTTCATGAGATTTTTAACCCAACATATACATTTCACCCGTGGCTAGCGAGTGTTCTTCGTCTTGAAATTCACATACCCTGTATCGACGGTGGCTTCTTCCACACTTATGTGTAGCCATGAAAACATCAATCTGTACTTGAGATTGCGACACTGCGATCGCGAAAACAGAACAGTGTCACGGACTGACAAACTTTTTAAACTCTCAAAGTAGAGTTTTTAGTCGGTTTTGGATTGAACTAGATGCTCTGGATTTTTTTGAACAATTTTCCAGAATCTGTTTAAATGTGTCTGCTTAGCTAAGCAGCAATAACGATGGATGAGGTTTTAAGTGGTTGGTTTTAAAGCCCCTAACTCAGAACAATTTCAGACAAAACCCCTAACACGTAAGTATATACTAACCGATGATTAGTAGATCCGCAAATATTCCCACAGACTAGCCCCTATATAAGCTATAGCCTTTAAACGAGAAGGTCAATCGATTTTAGATTTTAGATTTTAGATTTTAGATTGACCCACGGATAAATGCGGGGGCTTGAGGATTTTGGATTGATTCCACGGATCAATCCGGGGGCTTGTACCACCTTTGAAATTCTTGGTCAATAGTGACTGTTGAGTATTCACTGCTGACTGTTGACTGTTCTCTGTTTGGATATTTGAACAATACCGATACAAACGGAAACGATATTACGGATCAAAACCCAAAAAACCGGGTTTTTAGCCCGGTTCATCGGAATTATTAGCCGAAATCAGGAGACGGCTTGGCCTTAGTCCCTACCAAAAATAATACTGTAGGGACACGGCACTGCCGTCTCCTCATTCCGGCATTCCTACGTCGCGAATTAGACAGATTTCAACCGACGGTTTTGAACAGATTTTGCGCCACGAAATTGCCCACAGCCAAACCAGTTGGCAAGGCATCATCAACCGTAGCCTCGCGCACATGGACACCACCGTAGACCCGGCTGATCGCGTCGTCATAGGCAGCATCATAGAAACTGTTGTAATTTCGAGATACCCCTGGCAGTTCTTGGGAAACAGCCGTAAAAGCGTAGTTTTCACCAAAAAAGTTGGTCATCACTCCCGCAAACGCACCGCCAAAAGTCGAATGTCCAGAGATGTAATCTGGGAAGGGTGGTGTGGGGTTGAGTAATGGTTCCCATTCAGGATCGGTGACGGTGCCTGAAATGCCTTTTTTCTCGGCAAATCCACCGGTAATCAAATCGTCAGGGCGGGGTTGAATGACTTTGCTGTTGTACTTAGCATCCCATGCGACGATCGCAGCATCGGCCAAAGCAACGTTCAACTCGGCAAACAAACGGGCATTCTCTGCGAGGGAGTTTTCTTCCCGCATGGCGATTTCTTGGGCAATTTGGTTTAATTGTCCGTAGGGTCGGAAAGTGTCGGGGCGATCGTAAGCCCAGAAAATGGCGATTTCGGTTTGATCGGGAGTTCTCGTGACGGTGGTGGCGGCAGTATTCTGTTTCGCGCCTAATACTCGAACTTCTTCCAATTCTTTCACAAACAAATTAGTTCCCGGTACGCCATCGAGACCGTTGGGGGCAAATTGTGCGCTGCTGGGGATGACAAAAGGCTTGACTTTGCCCCAGTTGGCGCCGACTGCTACACCGACGTTTGCGCCTTCGGTATTCGGCCGCCAAACGTAGTCGCCTGCGGGGGGAACATAAGGGCTATTGTTGCTGGAACCGTCGTTGGCGCGAGAGGCGATGATTGTGTCGGCGACGAAGTTCCCGAAGGCGACTCCATTGGCCTCGGCTTCGGGGCTGTCTGTGATTTCTGCTAAGGATTTGGCGAGTTGTCGATCGAATAATTGACTTTGATTTGGCAGTAGTGTCACCAAGGCGCGATGGGCGGCGGCTGCTGCTGCTGCTTCCTTTGATGCGCCCTCTGGTGCGGGTGTGTTGATGGCATAGGATGTGTGAGTGCGATCGAACGCATTCACCGCATCGTGCACAGAGAGGGCAGTAATTGCTAGCAGCCGAGATCCTGTAGTCGGTGGCACTCCCCGTCCCGCTTTACCTTCAGCTTGGAGTGCATTTAAAGCCGTGGCATTCCAGTCCAGAACAACATCGCTGCCGATCGCGGAAATCTCTTCCCAGACTTGGTTGTTGCTTTCGCTGCTCTCGAAGATGCGATTTTTTGGGTCAACTTCCAAAATCAGATCGCAAGCCCCTGGAGCTCCTACTGAGGTGATGTTGGCATATTCCAACTCAATGGTTTTGGATTCTCCTGGACCGAGTTTCGCTGTTGTGATAGCGGCGGTAAGTAGGACATCGTTGACTAATTTTCCGTCAGAGGCGCGATCGATAATTTGGTCTGTAGAGGCGTAGAGGTTGACTCTGACCGGGCTTTTGATGGCTAAGGAACCTTGATTGGTCAGCGTCACCTTGACTTTACCTCGATCGCCCAAATCCATAGTTTTTGGTAAATCTATCTCGGTGAATTTAACTACTAAATCCGGTGCTAAGGGTAAGAGACTTTTAGCAGTTGTTATAGGGTTTAGATCCGCTTGATTCATGGGTGTACCTGGTTGAAAATTTAAAATATTTTCTGATTCTTCAACCCTATTCGATGATTTGTCGCTGCAACCAATTCATCACTGAATCTTTATAAAACTCCGTATATTCACTACTTGCTTTACCCAACCTTTATAAACGTTCTGAGCTTTCTCGATCGCTGATGATTCTCTTTACAAAACTTCATTTCAACCAGCGACAAATTTCTTTACAAATGTGAATTTTTTACTCCCTCCCCTTAGTAAGGGGAGGGTTGGGGTGGGGTAAAATATTTACGACTCCTGCAAGAATTGCTCAAACATAGCAGAAGGAAGACAGTTAACAGTTAACAGTCAACAGTCAACAGTCAACAGTCAACAGTCAACAGTTAACTGTCTTAACTGCTTAACGCTTGAGTTTCTTCCCCTGAATCATTTTCGCTTTGACCGGAGTGCGCCGATAAAACTTAAACTTATTGAGAGCGGCACTAGCAGATTGAGCCACAGCGCTGTTAGTATCTCGCAAAGCTCTTTGCAACAGTGGAATCACTTTTTCCGATTTAGTCATGCCTAGTGCTTCCACAGCAGTCTGACGAACTTCAGGAGCGTGATCTTGAGCTAGTTTCCCCAAAGTTTCTACTGCTCGTTGACCGTCGATTCTCAAAGGATTAGCAGCAGCGATTTTACCTAAACCAGATGCTGCTAATTTGCGTACTTCTGCATCCTGACTTTGAACAGATCCCATCAACTCTGCTAGGGAATAACTTGCTGCTTGTCTAACTATTTGAGCAGGCGCTATAAATTCTGTTTGATTTAAGTCAACGACCTGTTGCTGCGGAACTTCTGTTTGATTTAAATCAACGAGATATTGCTGCGGAACTTCTGTTTGATTTAACTTATTTTCATACTGCTTTTGTAACGATTTGATGGTGGCTTGCATTTGAGTTTCATGAGCTTTGAATTGCTCGTTAACTGATTGCAACTGACTGTCATATTGCTCTTGCAAAGATTTGAAATTCAACTGGATCTCAACCTCACGGTTTTGATATTTTTCAGCAGTTTCTTTCAAGCTAATTTCATGTTTTTCTTGCAGAGATTGTAAGTTTTCATCGATCTGAGCTTGATAGTTATGGTGCAATTCATCAGACAATCTGAGTAATTCTGCTTCGTGTTTTTGTTGCAAAGATTGGATACTTTCTTGCAACTGAGAATCATGATTTCGCTCTATTTCTGCACTAAATTCTCTGATCTGATTCTGCTGCTCATTAGTAATTCCCCTGAGCTGATTATCGCGGTCTTCAATGATTTTTATGAGCAGACTTTCATTTTCTGTCGTAACTTGTTTGAGTGAATTTTCGTGTTCTACAGTGATTTTTCTGAGTGTATTATCCTGTTCTACTTGCAGAGATTCGACTGTTTGCTGAATCCGAGAATGATGAGCTCTTTCTATTTCCTCAGCAATCTGGCGAGTTTGCTCTAAGTGTTCTTGCTTTTGCTTGTTTAATCGCTTTTCCACCAACGAGTAAGCAACTGCTATCCCTACTAAAAAACCGACGATCGCTCCTATGATAGCCACAACTGATATCCCTCGCGACAAAATGGTAATACTCGACTTTTACATTTAACCATATAGCCTCCTATAACCGCCCAGGATTAGCAGCCAGACTGTCACCGCCAACCAGTGTATCGCCACAGGAGGCCACAGGGAACCGCTTTGCAGGTATGCGATCGCACACATAGCCCCCAACAATGCCGCCAGTAACAAAAACACTGGATTCAAAAAGGTCTCGCGCGCAACGGGATAGAAAGTCAGTCCGTTCAGCGGATGGTAAACTACAAACAGCACTAAACTGACGCATCCCCAAAACCACAGCATTAACGCGGAAGCATTTTCCTGCTTGTGGGGTAATATTAAAACACGGAAAAATAGTTCTTCGGTAATGCCGGGACTTAACAAACAGCCGACTGTTACCCCCAGGATTGTACGCCTAGAGGTTTGCACATCAATTTTCAGGAATCCTGACCAAAAACCAATGGGAAGCCCGATCGCACTATAAGCCACCACAAGCATTACTGTAATCAGCCAATCAGTGCGATCGGGCATAGTTGAAAAAGCTATGCTGATTCGATGTGCAAGTAATGCTAATTCATTAGTCATTGGGAATTGGGAATTGGGAATTGGGAATTGGGAATTTATTGAATTTTTTTTAGTTGATCGAACAAATCGGCAACTTTGGTTAAATCTTTATCTCCTGGAGATATTTCTACGCCGCTAGAAAGGTCAATACCACTAAAATTATGGTCTGCAAAACTGCCGATCGCATTTAACACATTATCCGGCCTCAAGCCGCCAGCCAACAACCAAGAACACTTTGGTCGAAACTCTGCTAAAATCTGCCAATCCAAAGTTTTGCCAGTACCGCCTAGTTGTTCGGGATGATAAGCATCCAGCAGTAAAGTATCCACATGAATAGCATAAATATTCGCAATCTCTAAAGTCTCAGGAGTCTTAACTCTCAGGGCTTTGATAATTTCAATTGTCGGCAAAAACTCCCGCAGCCGATCGCAATATTCCGCTGTTTCATCTCCGTGTAACTGCACCCCGCTTAAATTAGATGCTGCAACTACTTGACAGATATTTTCGATTGTGGTATTAGCAAAAACACCGATGCGATCGACATTTGCGGGCAACAGCTCGACAATTAGGCGAATAGTTTCTGGGCTGACATAGCGAGGGGAAGCCCGAACACAAATAAACCCCAAAGCCTTTGCTCCCAAACCTGCGATCGCAATTCCTTGTTCTACTTTAGTGATGCCACAAATTTTAACCCGCACTTCTCCTCCTCACATCATTTCCGGTTGAATAGTTATCATACTTTTTTTCCAATTCTTTTCAGCGCTATGCCCAATGCCCAATGCCCAATGCCCAATGCCCAATGCCCAATGCCCAATGCCCAATACCCTATGCCCAATGCCCGATGCCAATTGTTAACTATTAAAACAAATCTTAGTTTAAGGCAAAAGACTCTTTACAATTTGATAACTGAATTTATTTGTGAGATAGGGGGCATAGTAACGTGATTTACTCATCTTTGCTGTTAGTAGTACAATCGACCATTCCCACAACACCGGAGTGGTCGCCAATGGTAGCACTGACAATGATCTTGTGCAACTTACTAGCGATCGCGATCGGCTACTACGGCATCTCCAAGCAAAACCGAGGCAAAGGCCCAGCCCTACCCCTTGTCATGCCTGGAATGTTCAAAGGCTTCGGTGTACCCGAATTGCTAGCAACAACCAGCCTCGGCCACTTACTGGGCGCCGGAGTAATCTTGGGCTTAGGAAACGCCGGAGTTCTGTAAAAATCAGGGGAAGGGGAAGGGAGGATATAATCATAGAAACTCTTCCTTATTTTTATTTCCCAGGAAAACTTCATGCAAAAAGGTTGGCGAGTCGGATCATTATTTGGCATCCCATTATTTTTAGATTACTCGTGGTTTATCATCTTAGCCCTAGGAACCAGTGCCTATGCTAGGAGTTACAGTGCGTGGGGGCCAGCGCTGGCATGGACTGCCGGATTAGCAGTAGCTTTG
>JAYTZD010000554.1:0-1148 GCA_043742065.1 Oscillatoriales bacterium | reverse complement strand
GCGTTCTCGAATTACTAAATGAAGGGCTTTCTTTTGGAGAAATTATCCGAGACTACTATCCCGATTTGGAAATGGATGATATTCGGGCGTGCTTGCGGTATGCGATCGCACTGGTGGCGGCTGAAGATGTACATTTGGCATTAGCTTAAATTATGAAATTTCTGGATGCTCGATTCAAGGGTTATCATAATAAAAATAAAGAATAGTTGATATTAGCTATGCAGCGAATATTTGAGGCTATATTGAAGGGAAACCTTTTAGAATGGGCTAATGAGGTTCCCAAACAGGGCGATGAGCCTGTCAAAGTTTACGTTACTTTGCAAGAAGAGCGATCGACTTTAAGTGCTGAGTTCCGCCGTCAGAGAATAGTTGAAATATTGGAAAAAATTGCAGCGAGTAATGTTTTTGCTGGTATTAGCGATCCGATGGAATGGCAGCGAGAGTTACGTCAAGATCGTCCACTTCCTGGTAGGGATGAATAATGATAAGGATCGCTGACAACTTTACTAAACTTGCTATAATTTATTCATAATCCCACAGACTAGGAGATTAATATGCAAGTCAAAGATATGACAGTTGAGCAACTGCGAGACTTGATTCGGCATACCGTTGAACAATGCTTAGAAGAATATTTGGGCGATCCTGATGCAGGTTTAGAAGTTAAGGAAGAAGTCAAGCTGAAATTGTTAGAGTCAATGAAGCGCAAGCAAGCAGGAGAAAACAGCATCGAATCTGGGGAAGTTTATGAAAAAATCGGCATAAAATCCTAATGAGCTATTTGGTTGAGTTGACAGCAGAAGCTCTGGTTAACCAAGACAGATTGACTCAGGCTGTGCAGGAGCGTATAGGCAATAAAATTAATTGGTTGGCTGAAAATTTTGAACAAATTACTCCTATGCCGTTGTCGGCTAATTTGGCTGGTTTCTTTAAGTTAAGAGTGGGTGATTATCGGGTAATTTATTCTTTTGATGATGATTTAATGGTGATTACTATTCACCAGATTGGACACCGGAGAGAAATTTATGATTAAGTGAAGGACGATCGCACTTTGGGAAGATAAGGGCGATCGCACTTCCCTCGCTCCTAAATTGCTATAATAACAGTCAGCCCAAAAATCTTAATGAAGAATCTATGTCTACTTACAGCGC